>NZ_JBFAHW010000010.1:0-169750 GCF_040654355.1 Streptomyces sp. NPDC050704
CGTCCGGCGTTTGAGGACGAGGCCGTTCAGGCCGATAGGCGGGGGTCTGGGGGCGCAGCCCCCAGGGATGGGACGGGTAGGGGCGGCGGGGGCGAAGGGAGCCCGTGTCAGACGAGGCGTACTGGCTTTTCGGGGCGTATGCCCAGGTGGCGGAGCCAGGCTCGGAGGGGGGTGGGGTCGCCGTCCTCGATGAGGCTCAGTACTCGCGGGCCCAGGTCGACGGAGCGTTCGCCGTCGATCAGGAGGGACGGGCCGTCGAGCCAGTCGAGCCCCGGAGTCGCGCCCGCCGTGTCCATCGCCGCACAGCAGACCATCGCCGTCACATGGTCGGCCAGCAACTCGCGTCCGGTGCGCGGCGGTTGCAGAGGGAAGAGCGGCAACGTGCCGTCGTCCCAGAGAGCGGTGTCGGGACCACCCTGACCGGCGGACCCGGGCGGCGGCGTCGACGGCTCGGCCGGCACCGCGGCCTCCTCGCGCGCCAGCTCCGCACTGAGCCCGGCCGCCAACGCCGCACTCCGCTCGGTCTCGCGCCCACCGTCTTCCTCGTACTCGACCTCGGCCCCAGCCATGACCAGGGCGGCATCGGCGGCCGCAGCATCAGCCGTGACGGCAGCGGCAGCGGCAGCGGGGTCATCGTTCGCGGTCGAAGCTTCCCGGGCTTCCTCGTCCTCCCGGTCCGCCGGTTCGGCGCTCCCGTGGTCCCCCGGTCCCGTCAGGTGATCCAGTACCCGGGCCAGCGTCGGCCCGACCCGGTCCGAGTCCTCCCGGCCGGAACCGGAGGAACGGCTCACGCCCAGCGCGTCCAGCACCCGATGGAGCCGGGCCGCGTCCGTACGCCACTTCCGGTCGACGACCTCGTCCGGATACTCGTCCCAGTCGACCGGAGCCCAGTCGGGCCCGGACTCGGCCGGCCCGCCGTGGAAGAGGCGGGCCGCCAGCAGGGAGGCCGCTTCGTCGACCGCGCCGGGCTCCTCCAGGAGGTCGCAGGCGGGACGCTCGCCGAGCCGGGAGGCGAAGCCCTCGGCGAGGCGGTCGCGGCGGGAGAGTTCCGTGAGGGCCGCGACGACACCCGCGTCGAGGCGCGACGGCCACCGGCCCATCCGCCACGCGGGCAGCGCGACCCGGGTGAGGAGCCGGTCCCAGCCCGCGTACGCCAGCCCGACCTGCTCCTGGGCGACGATCCGCAGGCCGTAGTCCACAGCCTGTGCACGCTCCGCCGCCGCGGCGGCCACTCCCCGCTCCATCTCCGCCGCATGCCCCCGGCAGCTGCGCAGCAGGAGTCGCGCGACCCAGCCGACGGCTCCGAGCACCGTGCGGACCGGGCGACCGCGGGTGGGCGCCGACGTCACCGCCACCGCCGCGTCGAGCCCCCGTACGAAACGCCGGGCCGCGGCTATGTCGGGGTGCGCGGAGGGCCCCGTACCGGCGACGACCGGGGCGAGAACCGCGCGCAGTTCGCCGACCCGCATCCACCACAGGAAGGGCGAGCCGATGACGAGGACGGGCGCGGCGGGCGTACGACGGTGGGCCGGTCGCAGGCCCCGTACGCCCTGTACGCCCTCTATCTCGTCGCGGGACTCCGTCCGGGGCGGGCCGTGGGCCGGATGGGTGCGGTCCTCCAGCCAGCTGTCACAGTCCGGGGTGAGCGCTATCGCGGAGGGCGCGGGCACCTCCAGGCGGTCGGCCAGGTCCCGCACCATGCGGTACAGGTCCGGTGCCGACTCCTCGGCGATCGGGACCGTCGGGCTCAGCGCGGGCCGGGCGCGGGCCACCACCAGGGCGATGGCGGCCGCGAAGACGAGGACGAGCAGGGCGAAACCGGTCACGAATCTGCGTACGAGATCCCAGCTCCCGCCGTCGATCTGGCCCGTGGATCCGCCGACGAGCAGCACGACGGCGACGGCCGCGGGCAGCAGGGCGACGGCCAGCGCCCTGCTGCGGATGCGCAGCACGGCGAGAGCCCGGGAGCGCGCGGACTGCGCGCCCACCTCCACACCCATACCTGACACGACCGGTGCCACCCCCTTATTGCCCGCCCGGCGCGTGCATACCCAGCCACCGCCGGCAGACGTCCATGGCGTTGCTCACTCCCCCACTGTGGCACCCATGACTGACATCGCAATGCCGGTGGGCCAAGTGCCGGAACGCTTGCGCCGCACCCTAGTTGGGGCCCCGGCCGTCGTCAGCCGGATGGGGGATCGGTCACTCGATGGAATGGCTTTGGGGAGAGCTGGCTGACGAAAAGGCCCCGAATCCTGTGCTGGATTCGGGGCCCGAGGGTGCCGCGTGGTGGACGATGGCGCAGGTGGCGTGGCGTAACCGAGGGTTACGCCTGGGCTGCCTCCGCGACCTTGGCCGCGATGTCCGTACGGTGCTGGGAGCCGTCGAGGCGGATGCGGTTGACGGCCGTGTAGGCGCGTGCGCGGGCCTGGGTGAGATCCGTACCGCTGGCCGTGACGGAGAGTACGCGGCCGCCCGCGCTGACGATCGCGTCGCCGTCCCGCCTGGTGCCCGCGTGCAGGACGTACGTGTGCGGGGCGTCCTTCTCGGCCACCTTGTCGAGACCCTCGATGGGGTCTCCGGTGCGCGGGGTGCCGGGGTAGTTGTGCGAGGCGATGACCACCGTGACGGCCGCGTCGTCGCTCCAGCGGAGCGGTTCGAGGTGGGCGAGGGTGCCGTCCGCCGCCGCGAGGAGGAGGCCGGAGAGGGGGGTCTTCAGGCGGGCGAGGACGACCTGGGTCTCGGGGTCGCCGAAGCGGGCGTTGAACTCGATGACCCGTACGCCGCGCGAGGTGATCGCGAGACCGGCGTAGAGGAGGCCGGAGAAGGGGGTGCCGCGGCGGCGCATCTCGTCGACGGTCGGCTGGAGGACGGTCTGCATGACCTCCTCGACCAGCTTCGGGTCCGCCCACGGGAGGGGCGAGTACGCGCCCATGCCGCCGGTGTTCGGGCCCTCGTCGCCGTCGAGCGCCCGCTTGAAGTCCTGGGCGGGCTGCAGCGGGACGACCGTCACGCCGTCGGTGATCGCGAAGAGGGAGACCTCGGGGCCGTCGAGGAACTCCTCGATGACCACGCGGTCGCAGGCGTTGGCGTGGGCCCGCGCCGCTTCGAGGTCGCCGGTGACGACGACGCCCTTGCCTGCGGCGAGGCCGTCGTCCTTCACCACGTACGGGGCACCGAAGGCGTCGAGTGCCTCTTCGACCTCGGCGGGGGTCGTGCAGACGTATGAGCGGGAGGTGGGTACGCCCGCTGCCGCCATGACTTCCTTGGCGAAGGCCTTGGAGCCCTCCAGCTCGGCGGCCTCCTTCGACGGGCCGAACACCGGGATGCCCGCTTCGCGGACGGCGTCGGCAACGCCGGCGACGAGGGGGGCCTCCGGGCCGACGATCACCAGCTCGGCGCCGAGGTCCGTGGCCATGGCGGCCACCGCCTTGCCGTCGAGGGCGTCGACCTGGTGCAGCTCGGCGACCTCCGCGATTCCCGCGTTGCCTGGGGCACAGTGCAGCGCGGTGACGTCGGGGTCGAGGGAGAGGGAGCGGCACAGGGCGTGTTCGCGGGCACCGCTGCCGATGACGAGGACGTTCACGGGGGTCAGCCTAGCTTGGGGGTGCCTTTGGTGGTTGGGCGGCTGTTGGGTGCGGGGGTCTCCGGGGTTGAGCCGTTGTCGGGTGCGCGTTCGGTGGGGGCTGGGCCGTTGTTCAGTGCGGGTTCGGTGGGGGCTGGTCGCGCAGTTCCTCGCGCCCCTTAAAAGTGCGCCTGCCGGTTTGTGGGTGGGTGCGGGTTCGGTGGGGGTTGAGCGCGCCGTTCCTCGCGCCCCTTGAAGGTGCGGCTGCGGGTGGTGGGTGGGTGCGGGTTTGTGGGGGTTGAGCGCGCCGTTCCTCGCGCCCCTTTAAAGCGCGCCTGTCGGTTTGTGGGTGGGGCGGGGCCGCGACGGGACATCCGATCGCCGCTCTCGGGTCGTTGGGTGGGGGCAGCTTGCCGCGGCGATCGGACATCCCGACACGGCCCCTCGCGCCGGACCGCGGGTGCGGGTGGTGGGGGGGTTCGGTTGTGGGGTGGCGTACGGAGGGGGCCCGGCGTGTGGGCTGCCGCGTGTCGGGGCGCTCGAGGGCACCTCGCAAGGGGGGACCTCGCATGGGGGGACCTCGCATGGGGTGCGGCAGCTTCGCTACTCGTTTGAGAACTCCTCCAGCACCGTTGCTCCCAGTTCGCGGACGATCAGTTCGTGGCCCGAGAGTGCTGACTCGTCGAGGTCGGGGTCGTCGTCCTCCGGGGTGTCGTCCTCGGGGGAGATCGGGGGCGGTTCGGGAGCTGCGGGGCGGGGTGGGGGTGAGGGGGCCTGGGAGGAGGTGGGCGCGGGACCGTTCTGAGGGGTGGTGGCAGTGGACCGGGGGGCCGGAGCCGCGGGTTGCTGCGGGGCGGGGCGCGGGGCGGGCGGAGCGGCGGCGCCCCCCGTGCCGTAACCGCCCCCGAAGCCGGTCGTGGGCGGCGGTGCCGAACCGCCACCCGACGCGTCGACGATCGCCTCGACCTTCCACTGCACGTTGAACTGCTCGGACAGTGCCTGCCGCAGTACTTCCTCGCTGCCGCTGCTCGCGAAGTTGTCCCGCGCGCCCGCGTTGACGAAGCCGATCTGGAGGGTCGTGCCGTCGAAGCCGGTCACCTGCGCGTTCTGGCTGAGCAGGATCCAGGTGAAGCGGCGGCGGTTCTTCACCGCCTCCAGGATGTTCGGCCACAGCATGCGGGGGTCGGGCCCACCGCTCGGCGGGGCGGAGAGGGGGGCGGGGGCGGGCGCGGCATTGGCCGGAGGAGGGGAGGCGGGGGCGGGAGTGGGCGCCGGTGCGGAGGGGGTCGGTGAACCGGGTGCCGTCGGAGGCTGGGTCTGGCCGCCGCCCGCCGGGGTCGCGGTCGGCCATCCGCCGGGGCGGCGGCCGCTGCCCGCGGCTGTGGCGGTGGGCCAGGCGCCGGGGGCGGCCCCGGCCGCGGGGGCCGTCGGCGGGGCCGATGCGGGAGGAGTGGCCGGAGTCTGGGACTGGGCAGGAGCGGGTGGCTGCTGGGGGGCCTGGGCCTGGGCCTGGGCTTGAACAGGAGCGGGAGTGGTGGGGGGCGGCGCCGGCATGGCTGTGGGCGGGGGTTGGGCCGGGCCGGGGCCCGGGTCGGTGCCGGGGGCCCCTGCTCCCCGTACCGCGGCCCGAGCCGCAGCGGGTCCGTTGCCCGGCTGGACGGGCGGGACCGAGGCGGGGGGTGCCTGGCCGGCGCCCTGCGTCCCGGTGTGGGCTTCGGGCCCGGGTGCGTATCCCATGGCGGGTCCGG
This sequence comes from Streptomyces sp. NPDC050704, assembly GCF_040654355.1. NCBI lineage: Bacteria > Bacillati > Actinomycetota > Actinomycetes > Kitasatosporales > Streptomycetaceae > Streptomyces > Streptomyces sp. NPDC050704. The sequence continues at coordinate 5,314 of NZ_JBFAHW010000010.1, forward strand.
CCGCCGCACCCGCGAAGTTCACGCCTCGCTCGATGCGGTCGAGCCGGGCCATGACGGAACGCTCGTCGCCGTACGCCGCGGGCAGCAGCACGCGCGCGCAGATCAGCTCCAGCTGGAGCCGGGGCGAGGTGGCGCCCCGCATCTCGGTGAGCCCCTCGTTGACGAGGTCGGCGGCGCGGCTCAGCTCGGCCGCGCCGAACACGCCGGCCTGGGCCTGCATCCGCTCCACGACATCGGAGGGGGCGTCGATGAGCCCCTTCTCACCGGCGTCGGGCACCGCCGCCAGAATCACGAGGTCCCGCAACCGCTCCAGCAGGTCGGCGACGAAGCGCCGGGGATCGTTGCCGCCCTCGATGATCCGGTCGACGACCTCGAAGGCCGCGGCACCGTCACCCGCGGCGAAGGCCTCGACCACCGAGTCGAGCAGCGACCCGTCGGTGTAGCCGAGCAGCGAGGTGGCCATGGCATACGTCACGCCCTCCTCACCGGTCGCCGCCAGCAGCTGATCCATGACGGACATGGAGTCACGTACGGACCCCGCGCCGGCTCGTACGACGAGCGGCAGAACGCCGTCCGCGACGGGGGTGCCCTCGCGGCCGCACACCTCGGCCAGGTACTCCCTCAGGGTCCCCGGGGGCACGAGCCGGAACGGGTAGTGGTGCGTCCTCGACCGGATGGTCCCGATGACCTTCTCGGGCTCGGTGGTGGCGAAGATGAACTTGAGGTGCTCCGGCGGCTCTTCGACGACCTTCAGCAGTGCGTTGAAGCCCGCCGACGTGACCATGTGGGCCTCGTCGATGATGTAGATCTTGTACCGGCTGGAGGCGGGCCCGAAGAAGGCCTTCTCGCGCAGGTCACGGGCATCGTCCACACCACCGTGCGAGGCGGCGTCGATCTCGATGACGTCGATCGACCCCGGCCCGTTCCTCGCCAGGTCGCGGCACGACTGGCACTCGCCGCAAGGGGTCGGCGTCGGTCCCTGCTCGCAGTTCAGACACCGCGCCAGGATTCGCGCGCTGGTGGTCTTCCCGCAGCCACGCGGACCGCTGAACAGGTACGCGTGATTGACCCGGTTGTTCCGCAGCGCCTGCTGCAACGGGTCGGTGACATGCTCCTGCCCGATGACCTCGGCGAACGACTCCGGGCGATAACGGCGGTACAGCGCGAGAGACGACACGCATACGAGGTTATAGGCGCCCACTGACAACGAGGACCGCCCGCCGGGCCTTCCTTCGCCACCCCACCGCAGGACCGCCCCCCGACGCCCCGCAAACGCAAGCGCCCCCCACGCACCCGCCAGAGCCAACCTACCCTTGCTGCCTTCCGGCCCTGGGGGAGTTCAGTCAGATAGCGCCACGTGAGGGGCTGCGCACAGGCTACAGGATCTGAGCGGGAGGAACGAGTTCGCGAGCACTCCTCAACGTCTTGTATTGTTTGCGGCGGAGGATTCGCCTAGTGGCCTAGGGCGCACGCTTGGAAAGCGTGTTGGGGGCAACCCCTCACGAGTTCGAATCTCGTATCCTCCGCCAGTGCCTCACCGGGCACGATGTCGAAGGGCCCCACCGCTCGCGGTGGGGCCCTTCGACGGTTCCGCCGGCCTCCACCATGATCCGGTCGTCTTCAGCAGCGCCGTACTTCCCGGTGCCTTCGCAGCCGCGGCGGGTGAGCCGTCGATCTGGACAAGCCGTCGACGCCTCCCTGCCGGCGCTCACCGCCGGTCTGCACCACCAGCGCCAGGATCTGCTCTTCGTCGCCCTGCGCTTCATCCGCCGCTGACAGCCGCATCATCACCACCGAACACACCATCGAACGTCTCAACGACGTCTGAGCTGTCCTCAACGAACCCGGCATGTAGTGGATCTGCCTCAACGACCTCCACTCCGCCTCTCCCCTTCGACGGCCAAGGCGACCTGTCGCGAAGCCGCACCGAAGAAGCCATGCGCGACTACCCCCACCCACGTCTTCAAGTACCGCCTGACCTCAGATCAGCACATGCGCCAGGACCACGACGCGGCGCTCGACTGCATCGCCGGCGCTCTGCGTCACCTGCCCGCGCTCAGCAACCGCGGCAGCCACAAGTTCCGGCACGAGCAGTGCCTCAGCAAGTGCGACGTCATCGTCGAAGGTCGGCTATGGGTCAGCCTCGACACCGAGTACCGGTGCCGACTGGAAAAGCGGAAGCAGGACCGCAGCCGGTTCCGGTGGAGCGTCAGGACCTTTGGCGCGAGGTTGCTCCGGCGGTGCTTGGTGCCCGGGCCTCGTGGCCAGGTCGGGCGCCCGATGGCACCCCGTAAGGCACCTCACGAGATATACTTGACTCCACATTTGATATCAGGGAGGCGCACATGAGCCGGACGGTCATCGACCTGGACGACGACCTGGTCGCGGATGTGGCGAAAGCCCTCGGGACGAGCACCAAGAAGGAGACCGTCAACACCGCTCTTCGCGAGGTGTTGGAGAGCCGACGTCGTGCCCTGGCTCTCGCCCGGCTGCGGGCCACGGCGGGCGACGGCGCATTTGATCTGGAGCTGTTCGAGACCAAGGAGAACTACCGCCGGTGAACGCGGCCCAGTTCCTGATCGACACCAGCGCACTCGCGCGGTTCATGCGCGGGGACGCGGAGCAGTACGGCTGGGACCAGGCCGCCACAGCTGGACTGATCGCGACCTGCCCTGTCACCGAACTCGAGTTCTTCTACAGCGCACGGTCGGCCGCCGATCGGGCGCACGGCATCGAGGACATGCGGCTGATCTTCGGCTGGGTTCCCGTCGACGACCGCGCCTACGACCGCGCCTGGCAGGTCCAGGAAGCCCTCACCAAGCAGGGCAGACACCGAAGTGCCGGAGCAGTCGATCTGGTCGTCGCCGCGACCGCTGAGCTGCAGGGACTCACCCTGCTCCATCGCGATCACGACTTCGAGTGCATCGCCGCAGTGACCGGGCAAGCCCTCCAGTGGTACGGCCCGACACACGGCAAGTAGGTCAGCAGTGGTTGCAGTGCTGGTTGCGTTCGCCGCCGTACAGCATCGTTCAGAAGCCCCACCCGGGTCGGCTGCACCGCAGGTCAGGACGTTCCCGTACACCCCAGAACCCCCAGACGAACATTTGGGAAGCGTGTTGGGGGCAACCCCTCACGAGTTCGAATCTCGTATCCTCCGCCAGTGCCTCACTGGGCACGATGTCGAAGGGCCCCACCGTTCGACGGCTCCCAGAGCGCGTCTCCGACCTGGAGAAGACGCGCTCGTCCGCCGTCCGGCGCGGGGCTTGGTCTTCCGCCCGCAGGGGGCGTCTCTCCTGTACCGCTGGTGCCGCGAGAACACCCCTTCGCCCTGGCCACCGTGATCCGGGTCAGCGGCAGCGCATCCTTGCCACCGGGCACCGCACTTGGCCAGGACGCTCGTTCGATACACGTTCTTCTACGCCGAGCGATCCTCTCGGCGCGGCTTTCCAGGCCGGCCGGTGATCCCGGGCGAGGTGATGGCCGGAGCGGGGATCTTGCGACCTTCGGCGTGTTCGTCGGCCGGAGCATCCGAAGCTCACCCGGTGGCGAGGTCCCCCAGTGCGTCGCGTTCCAGGGCGGCGGAGGCCGCGACGACGCCGCCCATGATGGCGCCGCTGACGCCGGCCGACGCCACGTCCTGGCCGGTGAGGAGGAGGCCGGGGACGTGGGTGTGGGCGCCGAGGTCACGCAGGGCGAACCGCTGCGGGGTGTGGGCGAGGCTCATGAAGTCGCCCCTCTCCCTGCCGAGGAAGTGGTTGTAGCTGAGTGGCGTCGCCAGCTCGGTGTGGTCGATGCGGCCCTGCAACTGAGGGCAGAAGCGGAAGACCTGGCCCAGTAGTTCCTCGGTCAGCCTGTCCTTGAGTTGCTCGTAGTCGGCACCTCTGCGCATCCACGCGCTTCCCGCGTAGGGCTCGAACAACGACCAGGTGGTCAGCCCCGCGATGTCGATGGTGGTGCGTCCCGGGTACCGGCTTTCCCACGACGGGTCCCGCACGGACGGGAAGGTGAGGAAGTACGTCGGCATGGCGCGGTGCTCGGGGTCGGCCTCGAACGCGGCTATCCCGCCGTCGATGTCGGGGCCGGCGTGGGCCCAGATGTTGGCCGGATCCAGGTCGAGCCGGTCGCCGGATTCCCGGATGCCGATGTTGAGCATGGCGTACGTCTGCGAAGGGCCGATGGCGCGCAGGGAGTCGACGAGCCGGGCGGGGGCGGGACTCTGGTCCGGCAGCAGCCGGGTCAGGGTGTTGAGCGCACCGGCGTTGCTGATGACCAACGGCGCCCGGAAACCCCTTCCGTCCGCCATGAGGACTCCGCGGGCCGAGCCCTTGGCGTCCAGCTCGACGGTCGCGACGTCCGCGGAGATCAGGACGGCTCCGCCGGCCGCGGTGATGACATCGGTGGCCGTCTCCGCAAGTCGCGCGGAGCCTCCGACGGGGAAGTTCGCGCCGTCGATGTAGTGGCGGATGAGCATGGCGTGCATGCCGAACGAGGCGCGGCCGGGGGCGAGGGAGTAGTCGCCGTAGTGGCCGCTGAGCACCGCGCGCAGCTCCGCGTCGTCGGTGAGGTCGGTGAGTACCTCGGTGACCGTCCGGTCCGCGTACGAGCGGAAGGGTGCGGCCAGGTCGTCGTACAGGGCGTCTGCCGCGGAGGGCGGGAGGCTGCGGTGGGCCAGGTAGGGGCGGGCCGCGCGGTTCGCCGCGTGGACCATGTCGACGTACTGGTCGATGGCCCCGGACTCAAGGGGGAAGTACTCCTTCATCCGGTCCTTGAACCGCTGTACACCGGACCGGTACTCGTACTCCCGGTCCCCGATGAAGACCCGGTTGTACACGTCCGGCATGGGAGCCCACTCCAGCTTGCCGCCGCTGATGTGGTCGAAGATCCGGCGCAGGCCGCTGGTGGGCCGGTGTACGTCGCCCATGTAGTGGAGCCCGGCGTCCCATTCGTATCCGGCGCGTCGGAACGTCTGGGTGGCGCCGCCCGCCGTCGAGTGCTTCTCCAGCACGAGCACCCGTTGTCCGGCCCGGGCCAGGAAGGCGGCCGCGGTCAGACCGCCGATCCCCGATCCGACGACGATCGCGTCCCATGCCCGGCCGGCCGTACTGCGGTGGTAGCTCTCACCGATACTCACGCGGCACCTTTTCATCTGACTTCGGTAAACAGTAGTCAGCATAGGATGGCGGATAGACTCGAGCAACACACAGGGGAGGAACACACGGGAGAGGAACACGTGAGCGACGCAGCCGGAGCAGCGCCTGAGGGCCACCTGGAACGGTGGCAGCGGGGCGCGTGGGACATCGAACCCGACTCGATCAACCTCGCCCTGCAGTCCCTGAGCCCGCGGACCACGGGCGTGATCATCAGGGAGGCCTTCTACGGCACACGCCGCTTCGACGACTTCGAGCGCCACTGCGGCATCAGCCCGAGCGTGCTGTCCGCCCGCCTGAGGGACCTCGTCGCCGACGGCATCCTGGAGAAGACCCGCTACCGCGCCCCCGGTGCGCGCGGACGCGACGAGTACCGCCTCACCGACAAGGGCCGCAGCCTGGTGCCCATCCTGATCGCCCTGAACGACTGGGCCGAGCAGTGGATCGTCCCGGCCGGCGCCGCCACGGTCTCCTTGCTCCACCGCGACTGCGGTAGCCCGGTCCGGACGGTGGTGACCTGCGCCTCCGGGCACGAAATCACCGCGCCCGGCCAGGTCTCGGCGGTCCCGGGCCCCGGGGCGAAGCCCGCGTCCGTGACCGATTGACGACTGACTGACGACTGATTGACCGGCGCACGGCGGTGAGTAGGGGTGCGGGGAGATATCACGCCGAGCCGGGTCAAGGAGCAGTGGACGAGCCGGCGGGGCCGCGAGATCGAACCTCTCGCCCGGGAATCCCTCGCCGCCCTCTCCCACGCTGCGGGGCGCCTCGTTTATCCCGCATCAACCATTTGCGTATGCGGGGGTCCCAGTGTGCTCTTACGTAACCTCGGAGTCCGACCGTGGGGGACATTTTGCTGCGGATCCACTTCACCGGCCAGGACCTGGAGAACATCAGGATCGCGCGGAGCCCCGATCCGCTCTGGGAGATCGTCTGCAGCCTCTGCCGCCTGCAGACGAAGGAGGGCGCCCCCGTCTTCGATCCGTGGCGGCGGGAGGTCCGCGGACGGCTGAGACGCGATGGCCCGACCCGCCGGGCCGCGGTGGCGCTGCGCAGCCTGGTGCCGCACTCCGCGTACATCCCGGACTTCCTGACTCCGCCCGTCGAGGGCGAGAGCGTCAGCCTGCGGGACGGTATCGACCGGGTGCTGCTGACGCCACGACGCCAACTCCGCCACGAACTCGGCTTGTTGGCCTCATCGGGTACGAAGCCCTTCGCGGGTCCGGCGCTGGCACGAGGTGACGTGACGGCGCTGCGGCAGTTGGGAGGCTGGCTGCGCAGCTACCACGACGCGTTCCTGGAACCGGTGCGGAGCCGGATCGGCGCAGCCGTGAGCGCGGACGTCGCCTGGCGATCCCGCGCCCTGGTGACCGGTGGGACGCGAGCCCTGCTGGACACGTTCCGGCCGATGGCGGTGTGGCGGCCGCCGGTCCTCGAAGTGGACTACCCGGTCGAACGGGACCTGCACCTGGCGGGACGGGGCCTGCTGCTCGTGCCCTCGTACTTCTGCTGGCGGCGGCCGATCACCCTCGTCGACGTGTCCATGCGGCCGGTGCTGGTCTACCCGGTCGACAAGACGGTCGTCCCGGCATCGGCCACCGGCCCCGCGCCGCTCACCGGGCTGCTGGGCCCCACGAGAGCCGCGCTGCTCCACGAGGCGGCCGCGCGCGAATGCGGTACGACGTCCGAACTGGCGGCAGCGGTGGGCGTCTCCCTGCCCAGCGGGAGCCAGCAGTTGGCGGTGTTGCGGGAAGCGGGCCTGCTGACGAGCCGCCGGGCGGGCAAGCACGTACTGCACTCGGCGACGCCGCTGGGGCTCCGCCTGCTCGGGGGTCGATTTGGCTGAGGCCGAAGAGTGGTGCGCCGGCTGTGCCCGTGGCCCGAACCTACCGGTGCAGGGAAACCGCAACGGAGGGAATCCGATGAACCGCTTCAAGCGCACACTCGTAGGCAGCGCCGGGTCCATTGCTCTCGCATTCGGGCTGCTGGGCGTGGGTGCGGGGTCGGCGTCCGCGGCCCAGAGCGACTGCCCGGTCGGGGCCGTGTGCATCTACCCGCAGGGTCAGAGCGAAAAAACCAGCAAGCCGACCAACATCTACTACGCCCGCGGAGTCCACAAGCTCTACAACCAGCTGGGGTACCACTGGGTCTACAACAACCAGACCGACGGCTGGACCGTGAAGTTGTGCACGGGCAGCAACGGCACGGGATGCGGAACCGCTCTCCCGGCGGACCACCTCAAGTACGCGAACCTCACGCCGATCAACTCGATCCTCATCCAGCCCTAGCCGTATTGCCCTGACCTGAGAGGGCGGTTCGTGAGTCTGTGAGTGCCCGGTTCCGGAGGAGTTCGCGCGCCGATGCCATCCTCCGGAACCGGCGGCGCTGCAGGTCCACCGGCCTTCGTTGCCGACGGCGGGCAGCCTGGCCGTGCAGTGGTGTGCCGACGTCACACGTGATGTCGGCCGGTCTTGTTGCCTAGCCTGTTCGGCACCACTGATACGGGGTGCAGGCCGCATGCGAGACGTGGCACACCACTTCGGCACGAACCGAGACGGGGCCGAGAGACCTGGACGGCATATCGAAAGACCTGAACGGCATGTCGAACGCGGGCGACTCCGGCGACTCCAGCGCGCGTCGGCCGAGTACGGCCGAAGGCGGCCTGAGGCCTCGTACGTCCGCACTGATATTGCTGGTGCTCGCGCTGCTAGTGGGCGCGCTGTCGGTGCTGGTGATGCTTCCGGCGGCCCGGCATCTGCGCTCCCTCCAGGACGACGAGCGGGCTCAGGCGACGTTGCACACGAGCGGCTCGTGCATGCTGGGTCAGTGCCAGGTCAGGTTCGAGGCCGACGGGCGGACCGTGGTGGCGGATCTGCCGGTGGGCAGCGGCGGCGGCAAGGACTCTGTCGGCACTCGGCTCACCGTCCGGTACCAGGCGGACGATCCGCAGGTGGTCACCCGTGAGGAGGATGTCGGAGGCGGCGGGGCGGCCGCGATGGCGGTGCTGTCGGGCGGGGCCGCCCTGCTCTTCCTGGTGTTGTCGGTTGTGGCCGCGGTCTTCGCGGCGCGGCAGCGGCGCACGGACTCCGTGCCTGACCGGGCACTTCAGGATGGGCAGCGGCACGGCGACGACGACTAGGGCGGCGCCACATCCTGCCCGACCCGGCGGGCCTGGACCGGCTGAGGCAGTCCGAATGCTCCGGCACAGGCCAGTACACCTGCGGACATGCTGAACAACGTCAACGCCCGGCCCGCGTCTTACGGGTTCCTCGCAGCCGCTCTCAGTCCCGAGTGGTCAGCGACCGCGTGATCGGCGACCGCATGATCGGCTGACAGGTTCTTCAAAGGTTCTTCATCGTCTGCGTCCTACGGTCGGCCTGCCCGCCGCATTCGCGGACGGGTCCGACAGAAGAGCGGGAGAACCGATGAGGACGAATCGGGTACTGCTGACCGCGGCGGCCTCGCTCATGGCCTTCGCAGTGACCGGCTGCGGCAGCGACGACGGTGACTCGAAGGTCCCGACGGCGGGGAGTGGTGACTCGTCCGCCTCGGCCACGGCGACGGGCGGGCAGGGCGGCGGGGACGAAGTGGCCGCGTACGTGAAGGCGCAGCGGGACTGGGTGCGGTGCATGCGGGACAACGGCGTCGACGTGCCGGACCCGGACGCGAAGGGCCACGTCGACCTGGGCAGCGGTGGCGGAGTGCTTGCCCTGAAGAGGGATCCGAAGTTCCTCGACGCGTCGGAGAAGTGCGCCGACAAGAAGGCCACCGTTCCCGAGAGCATCGAGAACGCCGACCGGCCCGAGCTCACTCCCGCGCAGATCAAGGCCGCGCGCGACTTCGCCGCCTGTATGCAGGAGAACGGCGCCCCCGACTTTCCCGACCCCGGCCCCGACGGTTATCAGCGGAACAACAACTCGGGCGTCCCCGACTGGGACCAGAGCTCGGCCGGTGCGCGGCGCGCGACGCGTATCTGCGCACCGATCTCCGGCAACCCGACGAACCAGCCCCCGGCCAAGGGCTGAAGATGACGGAGACGGAGACGGGGACGGGACCAGAGCCGGAGCCGGAAACGGGGACGGGGGCCTGGATCGATGACGTGGACGGGGTGGCTGCCCCTCCGCCGCCGCCTCCGTCTGGGGGCCGGCACAGGCGGCGTACCGTGCTGATCGCCTCTGCCGTCGTCGTCGTGGTGGCGGTCGCCGTGGTCGGCGCGCTCGGGCTGGGCGGCGGCGGGGACGAGGGGCCGAGTGCCCCGCCCCGGACCGGCTCCGTCGTATCGGTGACGCGCGAGACACTGACCGAACGCACCACGGTGGACGGCCAGTTGGGCTACGGAACGGAGCTGCCGCTGCCGGTCAAGGCGACCGGGACCGTGACCTGGCTGCCCGAGCAGGGCGCGACGGTGGAGCGCGGCGACGAGCTGCTCCGGGCCGACGACCGGCCGGTGATCCTCATGTACGGATCGCTGCCGATGTACCGGAGCCTGGGGCTGGCTCCCCGGGAGGACGAGCAGGCCCCGGCGGACGGCCAGGACCCGGACGGCCAGGGCTCGGGCGAACAGGACCCGGGCGAGCAGCAGTTGGGCTCCGGGGGCGGCAAGTCCCCGGCGCTTGTGGGTCCCTCCGGTTCACCGGCGCCGGAGGGACCCGGAAGCGGAGAAGGCACCGACGCCTCCCGGACGCCGAGTGAGCCGCCCGAACTGTGGGGCATGGATGTCATGCAGTTCGAGACCAACCTGGCCGCCCTGGGCTACACCGGCTTCACGGTGGACGAGCGGTTCACCACCGGCACCGCCGCGGCGGTCAGGCGTTGGCAGCGGTCGCTCGGACTGGCCGAAACCGGCACGGTCGGCGTGGGCGACGTCATCTACGCCGCCGGGAAGGTACGGATCGGCTCCGCCGGCGCGCGGCTCGGCTCGGCGGTCGGGGAGAACACCCTCACGTACACGGGTACCGCCCGGAAAGTGATCGTCAACGCCTCGGCCGCGGACGCCTCCTGGGCCGTACGCGGGTCCGCCGTCACGGTCGGACTGCCCGACGGCTCACCCGTGCGAGGCGAGGTGGCGTCGGTGGGCAAGCGGGCGGCCACGCCCGAGGGGGACGGCGGCGAGGGCGGGACGGGGCAGCCCGCCACGATTCCCGTGACCGTCACCATCGAGGACCAGAAGTCCATAGGGCGGTTGGAGAGCGGCCCGGTGACGGTCGAGTACGTGGGCAACGAGGTCAAGGACGTGCTGGCCGTCCCGGTCGCCGCGCTGGTCGCCCTCGCCGAGGGCGGGCACGGCCTGGAGACCGCCGACGGCCGGTTCGTCGCCGCGAAGACCGGCCTCTTCGCCGACGGCGACGTGGAGGTCGGCGGTCCCGCGGTCCGCGAGGGCATGAAGGTGAGGATTCCGGAGTGACCAGAACGGCAGGAGTGGCCGGAACGGCCAACGTGACCGGAACGGCCGGCGTGACGGCGGTCGTGGAGTTCGACTCGGTCTCCAAGACCTATCCCGGCGGCGTGGCGGCCGTACGGGACGTGAGTCTGCGCATCGGACGGGGGGAACTGGTCGCGATCGTCGGCCCGTCGGGCTCCGGGAAGTCGAGCATGCTCAACCTCATGGGGAGCCTCGACCACCCCTCCACCGGCCGGGTCCTGGTCGACGGCCACGACGTGGCGAGTCTGTCGGACCGGGAGGTCTCCGCCCTGCGGGCCACCCGGATCGGCTTCGTCTTCCAGCAGTTCCACCTCTCGGTCGGCGTCTGCGTACTGGACACGGTGGCGGACGGCCTGCTCTACGCGGGCGTGCCGATACGCCGCCGCCGGGCCAGGGCGGCGGCCGCGCTCGCCCGGGTCGGGCTCAGCCACCGCGTGCACCACCTGCCGCACCAGCTGTCCGGCGGCGAGCGCCAGCGTGTCGCGGTCGCCCGGGCCGTGGTCGGCGGACCCTCGGTGCTGCTGGCCGACGAGCCGACCGGAAACCTCGACTCGGTGTCGGGCACGACCGTCCTCACCCTGCTGCGGGAGTTGAACGCCGCCGGCACGACCGTCGTCGTCATCACCCACGACCGCGACATCGCCGCCGGGCTGCCGCGCCGCATCGAGATGCGCGACGGCCGCCTGGTCACCGACACAGCCGGCCCGGCCGGCCCGGCACAGAGCACGGTGGCGCAGAGAACGGTGGCACAGAGCACGGTGACACGATGATCGGGGCACCTCGGTGACGGACCGTACGACGAACTCCTCCGGGCAGGACCCGAACTCCTCCGGGCAGGACCCGAACTCTTCCGGGCAGGACCCGGACCCTTCCGGACCCGGGCCGGACTCCTCCGGCCCCGAGCCGTCGCGGCCGCGCGCCGCGCGGCTCGGTCCCGCGGACGTCGCACGGCTCGGCGGTACCGGCCTGCGGACCCGTCCGCTGCGGGTCTTCCTCTCCGCGCTCGGCATCGCCATCGGTGTCGCCGCCATGATCGCGGTGGTCGGCGTCTCCGGTTCCGGGCAGGCGGAGGTCGACCGCCGGCTCGACGCCCTCGGCACGAATCTGCTGCGGGTCGCCCCCGGGCAGACCGTCGCCGGCGACCAGGCCGAGCTTCCCCCGGAGTCCGTGGCGATGATCCGCCGTGTTCCCCCGGTGCGGCAGGTCGCCGCCACCGGCGAGACCGGGGCCAACATCTACCGCAACGAACACGTCGCCGTCGGCCGCACCGGTTCCCTCCAGGTGCTGGCGGCCGGCGCCGATCTGCTGCCGGCCGTCGGCGGACAGGTCCGCGAGGGACGCTGGCTCGACTCCGCGACGGAGGAGTACCCGGCTGTCGTGCTCGGCTCAACAGCCGCCCAGCGGCTCGACGTGTACGCCCCGGGCACCCGGGTCCGGCTCGGCGACCGCTGGTTCTCGTTGATCGGGGTCCTCGATCCGGTACCGCTCGCGCCGGAGCTCGACAGTGCCGCGCTGGTCGGCTGGCCGGCCGCCGAGAGGTACCTCCGCTTCGACGGCCATCCCTCGACGGTGTACGTCCGCGCCGAGGACAGCCAGGTCACGTCCGTACGGGCGGTACTGGCGGCCACCGCGTACCCCGAGAAGCCCGGCGAAGTGCAGGTCTCCCGCCCCTCCGACGCTCTCGCGGCCCGCGAGGCCACCGAGTCGGCGCTGACCGGCCTGCTGCTCGGCCTCGGTGGCGTGGCACTCCTGGTCGGCGGGGTCGGGGTCGGAAACACCATGGTCATCTCGGTCCTGGAACGCCGCCCCGAGATCGGCCTGCGCCGGGCTCTGGGGGCGACCCGGGGGCAGATCCGCACGCAGTTCGTCACCGAGTCCCTGCTGCTGTCGCTGATCGGCGGGCTCGGCGGCACGGTGCTCGGGACGCTGATCACGGCCGGATACGCCCTCAGCCGCGACTGGCCGACGGTCGTCCCGGCGTGGGCGAGTGCGGCGGGCCTCGGCTCGACGCTCGTCATCGGCATGATGGCCGGCCTGTATCCGGCGGTCCGGGCCAGCAGGCTGGCACCGACGGAAGCGCTGTCCGGTACGTGAGCCGACCCGAGCCGGTGACCTTCCGTACGGTGACTTTCCGTGCAGCGACCTTCCGTACAGCGACTTTCCGTGCGGAAGGTCACCGCACGGACCGGGGCGGCCTCGACCAGCGGCGGCCTCGACCAGGGCCGCCCCCGGCCCGGCACGACTCAGATGACCCGGCACCACTCAGTTGACCTGGCACCACTCAGAAGGAGTCCCGTGCGATGAGCTTCCGGCTCCGGGTCCTGGCCCTGCTCATGCTGGTCGCGATGACCGCCACCGCCGCCACCGCGTGGCTGACCCTGCGTCAGGCGAACCGCCAGGTGCAGGAGACCCTCACGGCCGGCCGTCAGGAGGTCTCCCGGATCACCGGGGAACTCCGCGCGTACGGATTCGCGCACGGCACCTGGGAAGGGCTCTCGCCGACGGTGGCCGAGCTGGCGAAGGACACCGGCCAGCGCGTCCGGGTCGCCACGGAGTCCGGCGTGCTGCTCGCCGACTCCGACGCCCTCGCCGGCCGTGCGCCCCGCGCGCTGAGCGGCCAGCCATCGGTCCTGGTCGACCCGCGTCCCGTCCTGCTGTTGCCCGAGGGCCTGGCACCGCGACTCTCGCTGAAGCAGGCCGCCAACGCGATCGCCGATTACCGCGCCGCGGTGACGTACGCCGCCTGCCTCACGCGGGCGGGGGCCGCGCTGTCGGCTCGGCCGGACGCGTGGGGGGTACCCCGGATCAGCACCGACCGCCGGCCCACGCGGTGCGAGGAGCCGAACGGGGCAGTGGATCCGCGCATCCAGCAGGATCTCGACACGCTGCTGGTGTGCGAGTCCGAGCAGCGGTTCGCCGGCTGCGTGCAGCGGGTGTTCAACGAGCGGGTCGGTTCCACCGCCCCCGAGCGCCTGGAGATCCGCCTCGGTGTCCGGAACGAGTCGGCGCCCACCCTGGCCGCCGCGCCCACCGTGGCCGTCGCGGTGGGGGTCGCCCTCGCGGTCATCCTCGGCGCGCTGCTCCTGAGCAGGGCCGTACTGCGCCCCGTCCGTGCGATGACACTCGCGGCGAAGGGGCTGGGCGAGGGCGACCTGGGGCGGCGGGTCCCCGTATCGGGGCGGGACGAGATCGCGCAGCTCGGCGGCGCGTTCAACCGTATGGCCGACTCCATCCAGGCCGGCGAGGATCGCCAGCGCCGCCTCACCAGTGACATCGCGCACGAACTGCGCACACCGCTGGCCAATCTGCGCGGCTATCTGGAAGCCCTGCGGGACGGGGTCGTCGAGCCGACCCCCGAACTGCTCGACTCCCTGCACGAGGAAGCTCTGCTCCAGCAGCGGATCGTCGACGATCTCCAGGACCTCGCCCTCGCGGAGGCCGGCGCGCTCACCTACCACCGCACCGAGGTCGACCTGCGCGAGCTCCTGGAGACCAGCCGCAGGGCCCACCGCACCCAGGCCGAGGCGGCGGGCGTGGCGCTCGAACTGGAGGCGCCCCGACCCGTGTACGTGACCGCCGACCCGGACCGGCTGCGCCAGGTCCTCGGCAACCTGGTCGGCAACGCACTGCGGGCCACCGCGCCGGGCGGCAGCGTGACCCTGGCCCTGATCCCGCACCTCCCGCACCTCCCGCATTCCTCGGGTCGGGGCGAACCGGCCGTCGTGGAAGTACGGGACACCGGCAGGGGGATACCGGCGAAGGATCTGCCGCAGCTCTTCGACCGCTTCTGGCGGGCGGACGCGGCACGGGGCCGGGCGACCGGCGGCAGCGGCCTGGGTCTCTCCATCGCCCGCCAGTTCGTCACCGACCACGGCGGGTCGATCGATGTGCGCAGCACGGTCGGGGCAGGCACGACGATCACCGTCGTACTGCCCACGATCCCAAGAGAAAGCGGCACGTCAGGAGGCGACGGCGCGGCAGGAGGCGACAGCACTTCAGGAGGGCGCTGAGCCCGGACCGTCCGCGAGGCCCGGACCGTCCGCGAGGCGGTAGCCCCGCCCGTACACCGTCTCCAGGTGGCCGGCCCGGCCCGGGTCCACCGCCAGCTTCCGTCGCAGGTTCATCACGTGCGCGTCGACGGTCCGCTCCTGCACGTCCCGGTCGAACCCGAAGACGCGCTCGATGATCTGCGCCCGGGTGAAGACCCGGCCCGGTTCACGGGCCAGTGCCTCCAGGATGGCGAACTCCTTGGAGGTCAGCGCCACCGGCCGCCCCGCCGCCCGGACTTCGAAGCGTGCGGTGTCCAGTTCCACCTCGCCGACCCGCAGCACCGCGGGCTCCGCCGCGCCGCCGGACTTCTTGGACCGGCGCAGCAACGCCCGTACCCGCGCGGTCAGTTCGCGGGGGCTGTACGGCTTGGTGAGGTAGTCGTCGGCGCCCAGGTCGAGGCCGAGGAGCATGTCCTCCTCGGTCGTGCGGGCGGTGAGCAGCAGAATCGGGACGTCCGACTCGGTGCGCAGGATGCGGCACACGTCGAGCCCGTCGACCAACGGCAGCATCACATCGAGAACGATGAGATCCGGCTTCGCCGAACGCGCTCGTTCCAGCGCCGCGCGGCCGTCGGCCACGACCTGCACCGCGTTTCCTTCCCTTTCCAGGTAGATACGGATCAGTCGGGACTGTTTCGCGTCATCCTCGGCGACCAGAATCCGAGCGCTCAACGGCTCTCCCCCAGCAAGGTTCCGCGCATCCCGGAACCGTAATACAGGAGCAGTCGGTCGCGAAGTCCCATGGCGCAACCGTGAGTTGCGGCCTCGCGTCAGCAATGCTGAAGGCCACCGGAAGCAGGGACCGAGAGCAGGTACCGGAAGCGGGGACGGACATGGCGAGCGTCGTCGAGTTGTCGTACTACCCGGTCAAGGGGTGTGCCGGAGCGTCGGTGAACGAGGTGATGATGACGCCCGCCGGGCCGGCCCACGACCGCAGTTTCATGGTGGTCAGTGCGGAGGGCGTGTTCCGGACGCAGCGGCGGGACCCGCGGCTCGCGCTGATCCGGCCCGGGATCAGCGCCGACGGTGAGCGGCTGGCACTCGGCGCACCCGGCCACGGCACGGTGAGCGTCGACGTGGACATCTCCGGCACCCGGCGGAACGTGGATCTGTTCGGGGCCCCCTACCAGGGCATCGACCAGGGCGACACGGCGGCCGAATGGCTGTCGGACGTGCTCGGTACGCCCAGCAGACTCGTGCGCGTACCGCCGGAACATCACCGGGTGACCGACGGCAGAACACCGGGCACCTCCGGCTACGCCGACAGCTGCGCCCTGCACGTCCTCTCACGCTCCACCCTCGACCTGCTCAACAGGAAGATGGCCGACCGGGGCGCACCCCCGCTGCCCGTGGACCGCTTCCGTCCCAACATCGTGGTCGACGGCTGGGACGAGCCCCACACGGAGGACCGCTCCCACCGCATCACGATCGGCGACACCGAGCTGGGTTACGCGAAACTCGCCATCCGCTGCGCCGTCACTCTGGTCGAGCAGGAGTCAGGGGTACGGGCAGGACCCGAACCTCTCCGCACCCTCGCGAGCTACCGCCGGGCCGCCCAGGGCGGAGTCGCGTTCGGCGCCAAGTTCGCCGTGCTACGGACGGGCAAGGTCTCCGTCGGCGACGACGTGAACGTCCTTCGCTGGGGCGAGTCGGAACTCTGAACCGTACGAAACGCAAGGCCAGTCGCAGCTCATGAAACGTAAGCCCCGTCGCCCCTACCCTCTCCCTCTCCCACCCCCGCCCACGCCCACGCCCACGTCGGCCAACCGCCCCCGCAACCGAGCCGCGTCCTGGCCCGGAGGCAGCCCGTACGCGCGTCGGTACTCGCGGTTGAACTGGGTCGCGCTCACGTAGCCGATCTCCTCCGCCACCAGGGCCGCCGTGGTGTCCCCGGCGACCAGCCGGCGGCGGGCCTCCTGCAGACGGAGGTGTTTCTGGAAGCGCAGCGGGCTCATGCCGGTGGCGGTCTTGAAGTGGCGATGGAGGGTGGCGGTGCTCATGTGGGCCGCCGCCGCGAGCTCTTCGATGCGGAGCGGCTCGTTGTAGTGGGCGCAGATCCATCGGGCCGCCGCACGGATCCGGGCCGCCGCGGAGTCCGCCAGCGTGAAGTGGCGCAGGGTCGGGCCGAGCGGGCTGTTGAGCAGGCGGTAGAGGATCTCGCCCTCGATACGCGCCGCCAGCGGGCGGATGTCGTCCGGGGTGTCGAGCAGCCGTACCCATCGGGTGACCGCGTCGGCGAGTTCGGGGGTGATCGGTGTGGTGACCAGCCCACCGGGTTCGGGGCCCGGGAGCGTACGGGGGTCAGGACCTTCCAGTTCCAGCAGGAGGTCGGCGAGCATCCGGCCGTCGAGCCGCAGCACCGCCGAGCGGTACGGCACCTCCTTGAACGTGGCGGTGACCGGCAGCACGAGCGAGTTGAAGAAGATCTCCCCGCGCCCGGCCGACCAGCTCCGGTCTCCCGCGACGCTGTCCTTGGAGCCGTCGACGATGAAGCAGACCATCGGCTCGTAGAGCAGGTCGACGGGGGGCGCGGGCCCGACGGGGGTCGCGGGCTCGTCGAGCGCCACCAGCCTCATTCGTGGCACCGCGGTGTCGGACCACATGTCACCGCCGTGCCGGGTAATGGCCGTCGCGAGTTCGTCGAGCATGGAGCGCCACCTGCCCTGAGAGGATCAGGCAATCCTATGCGGTCCGGGCCCCATGCCTCCCGGCGCCCGCGCTCCTAGCGTTGACGACATGACGCAGCACGACAAGAACGAAATGAAGAACGAGAACAAGCACGAGAACAGCGAGAGCGGGAGCGGGAACAAGGACGTGAGCCTCGCCGCACGCACCCTCGGCACGCAGGGGCTGAAGGCCGGCGCGATCGGCCTCGGCACGATGGGCATGACCATGGCCTACGGCGCCGGTGACGAGACCGGCGGCATCGCCACCATCCGGCGGGCGTACGAACTCGGCGTCACCCTCTTCGACACCGCCGAGCTGTACGGGATGGGCACCGGGAGCAATGAGCAGCTGCTCGGCCGGGCGGTGAAGGACTTCCGCGACGAGGTGGTCATCGCCACCAAGTTCGGCTTCGACATGAGCGCCGCGCAGAACGCCGGGGGCTACGCGCTGAACAGCCGCCCCGACCACATCCGCGAGGTCACCGAGAACAGCCTCCGCCACCTCGGCACCGACCACATCGACGTGCTGTACCAGCACCGCGTGGACCCGGACGTACCGATCGAGGACGTGGCGGGCACGATCGGCGAGCTGATCGCCGAAGGCAAGGTGCGGTACCTGGGGCTCAGCGAGGCCGGTCCCGACATCCTGCGGCGGGCCCACGCCGTCCACCCGGTGTCGGTGCTGCAGACCGAGTACTCGGTGTTCGAGCGGGCCGTGGAGGCCGAGGTCCTGCCCGTGGTGCGGGAGTTGGGCATCGGATTCGTGCCGTACTCGCCGCTGGGCCGCGGTTTCCTCACCGGCACGGTCAAGCCGGCCGCCGAGTACCCCGCCGACGACATGCGCAGCTGGGACGACCGCTGGCAGCCCGGCAACTACGAGCAGAACCTGGCCGCCATCCGCGAGCTGACGGCCCTGGCCGACACAAAGGACATCTCGGTCACCCAACTGGCCCTCGCCTGGCTGCTGGCCCAGGGCGACGACATCGTGCCGATCCCGGGCACCCGCAGCCCGCGGCGCCTCGCCGAGAACGTCGCGGCCGCGGCCGTCACCCTCACTCCGGAGGACCTCGCCCGCGTCCAGGAGATCCTTCCGAAGGGCGCGGCCGGATCCCGCTACCCCGAGGCGATCATGCCGACCTGGTGACGCCGCCGGGCCCTCGGTTCAGCTGAGCCGCCGGCTCAGGGGGCGATCCGCACCTTCCGCTCCTCCGTCACCTGGTCGATCTCCGACGTACGGATGGTGACCTTCATCGTCCAGGTGCCGGGGAGGGGGAGATTGAGGGACTGTGTGCCCCAGTAGCCGCCCTGGTTGGTGAGTCGGGCGTCGAGCGGGCCGACCTTCTGGGACGCGAGGGTGAAGGTGAGCCGGATCTCGGGAACCGTGGCGATGCCTCCGTCGGGGCCGATGACGACCGCCTGGACGGTGTTCTCGCCGACGCTGCCGGGCTCCAGAACGATCTGGACCTTGCCGTGGCCGCCCGGCGTGCCGACGTCGAAGGGGATCAGGGTCGTGGACGCGGTCGGCCGGTCGGCGGCCGCGGCGGTTTCGGCCGCCGCGGTCTCCGTCTCCGCCCGGCCCGGCTGGGTGCCGGTGAGCATGGTCGTGATGACCAGGACCACCACACCGACGAGGACTTCGGCGAGCACCGAGCGACGCAGGACCCGCTGACGGGGGCCGGCTCCTCCGCCGGTTCCCCCGCCGGATTCCGGCTCGACCCCGGCCGGGGAGGGCGAGGAAGGCGGGGAGTCCCCAACGCCCGTATCAGTACTCCCACCCGTACCCGTACCCGCGGCCACATCCGTGCCCGCGCCCGAACCCGTACCCGTACCCGCGGCCGTACGCGCCACCGTCCCCACCGCCCCCACCGTCTCCAGCACCGGCAGCACGCTCAACGGCGCTTCCGCGGCCCGCAGTTCGGCCGTCGTCCAGCGGCGCGAGTAGCCCGCGGCCGCCAGCAACAGCACCACCGCGCACACCTTGGCGAACAGGAGCCTGCCGTACGAGGTCCCGAAGACCGCGTCCCACGAGCCGAGCCCCCGCCACGACTGGTAGACGCCGGTCAGCACCAGGACCGTCACCGAGGCGAACGCGAGACGTGAGAAGCGGATCACGGAGGCGGCCGGGAGCGGTGCCTCCGACCGGTTCAGCGTGGTGAGCAGGGCCGCGAGACCGCCCAGCCAGACCGCCATCGCCAGCAGGTGCAGTACGGAGGAGACCATCGCCGCCGGAACCTGGATCCCCGCGGACGCGTGCTCGGCGGCGGCCCAGGTGCCCGCAAGCCCCACGGCCAGCAGCCCACCGCCCGCGAGAACGGCCGGCTTCGGACCCGCGTCCGCCGGTTCTACCCGCGTGACCCGCACGACCCGTACGAGGAAGACCGCCGCCCCCGCGAGCAGCACAAGACGGGCCAGCAGGGCCCAGCCCGGCCTGCTGGTCAGCGTGTTCTGGAGGAGGGAGAGGTCGAAGACGGTGGCGGGGCCGGTTCCGCGGGCGTACGGACCGCGGATGAAGAGGAGCGCGACCGTGGACAGGAGAAGGGTCCACCAGCCGATACGGAGGAGGGGCCGCAGGAGCGTTGCGGCGGACGGGCGGCAGGCCAGGATGAAGGTGGCCGCGCCGATGAGCACGGCGACGGCGGCGTACGCGGCATAGCGGCCGATGTCGTAGAGCGCGCCCGAGGCGGGGTTCACGGCCGGTACGGCGGAGACGTCGGCCGTCGTCTCGGAGGGTTCGCCGATAGAGAAGGTGAAGGCGCCGGCGATGGGGTGGCTGTCCGCCGACACCACCCGCCAGGCCACGGTGTACGTGCCGTCGGGCAGGTCGTCGCCGAGCCGGACGCGCGCGGTGTCCGAGCGGCCGGCCACGTGCGCCGTGTCACCCTCGTTCACCCGAAGGTTGTCGGGGCTGAGGACGCGGAGCGAGTCGTCGGAGATACCGACCGACTCGGTGAAGGTCATGGTGACCTGCTTCGGCGCCGACTTGAGGACGGTTCCCTCACGGGGGTCAGTGTCACGCACCGCCGAGTGGGCGGCCGCGGACCCGCCGCCACCCAACAGGAACAGCGCGCCCAGCAGAGCGACAAGAGCCACGGCCCGCCGCGGCGCGGACACGCGAAGTACGCCCAGCACACCCAGTACTCGGTGTATTCGGCGAACCCGGCGAACTCGGCCCACGTCGCCTCTCCGTCTCCTTGTACGCATTCGTCATTCGTCTACGTATTCGTCCTCGGTGAGGTTACGGATGTACGCGGCACCTTGTTCACCTCGTCCGCCCTCACCACGTGGGCCGCGCCGACACCCCGCCGTCCACGACCAGGTCGTGCCCCGTGATCCACGAGGCCATCGGCGAGGCGAGGAACACACAGGCGTCACCCACGTCGTCCGGACGCCCCAGCCTCCCGGTGGGAGCGGCCTGCCGCCAGCGTCGTACGCCGTCCGGCCAGGCCTCCGCGAGACCCTCACGGTCGATCAGGCCCGGCGAAACGGTGTTCACGCGGATGCCGTACGGACCGTACTCCAGGGCCGCCGAGCGCGCGTGCATGACGACGGCTGCCTTGGACGCGGAGTAGTGGGCATGGAGGGGCGCGGGATGACCGGCCTCGATGGAGGCGATATGAGTGACGCTGCCCACACTCCTACCGGGCACCCCACTCCCACCACTCCCCCCACTCCCCCCACTCCGCTCCCGTCCTTCTCCTCCCCCTCCCCCTCCCCCTTCTCTCCCTTCTCGCATCAGCTCGGCCGCAGCCTGCGTACACGCGAAGACGCTCGACACATTGGCGTCGAACACCGCCCGCCAGTCCTCCGCGGTCATCCCGGGCAGTTCCTGGGTCGGCTGTACGCCCGCGTTGTTGACCAGGGCCGTCAGCAGACCGCCACCCCAGTCCGCCGCCTCGCGCACCACGCGCCGGCACTCGGACTCCGCGGTCAGGTCGGCGCGCAGGGCCACCGCGCGCCCGCCCGAGTCCGCGATGAGGCGGACGACTTCGCGGGCCGCCCCGGCGTTCGTACGGTAGTGAACGGCCACCGCCGCCCCCGCCCGCGCGAACCGCAGCGCGATCCCCCGCCCGATTCCGCCGCCGCCCCCGGTCACCAGCGCCACCTGGCCGTCGAGGAGCCCGCCCGGCACCCCGCTCACGGCCGGCTCAGCCCGGCGATCCGCGCGGCCTCCGCCGGGTAGCGGGCGATGAGATCCGCCGCGTCGCCGTGCTCGTACCCCTCGTACGTGAAGCCGAGTGCCATCGTGCACCCGAAGAACGACCAGCCCCCGTCGGCGGCGACCCGCGCCCCCATCCAGGTGCCGGCGGGCACGGTGAACTGGAGATGCTGGCCGCCGAGGACGTCGGGTCCGAGCACAGCCGTACGGGATGTGCCGTCGGGGGAGAGGAGCAGCAACTCCAGCGGATCCCCCAGGTAGAAGTGCCAGGTCTCGTCGGACGGGAGCCGGTGCAGCGCGGAGAAGTCGCCGGGTTTCGCGGTCAGGAGGACCACTATGGCGGTTCCCTCGGGGCGGCCGTCGGGACGTTCGGGGCCCGCCCAGGTGCGGCGGAACCGGCCGCCTTCCCTGGGGATGGGCTCCAACTCGTAGTGGGCGATCAGGGATTCGGGAGTGATGTCATGGACCACCTACGGACCATGCCCCAACAGGAGTCGCCGATGCGTCATCCCGGCCCCGGCGCGCGGAACGCCGAGCCCTTCGCGGGGCACCTCGCCGACCCTCTTGCCAGAATATAAGGTTAGGCTAACCTAACTAAGACTGCGACAGTGGTCGTACGGAAGGTGGGCGCATGGGACAGGGGCAGGGACGGGGACACGGCTGGGAGGGCGCGCTCCTCAAGCTGTTCCGCGGCAGGGACTTCCTCTTCACGGTCACGGGATCCGAGCAGGTCACCGAGCACTACCGGCGCCTGCACCTCACCGACGGCGGGATGCTCGCCGCGACCGGCGTCCACCCGACGATGTTCGTACGGCTGTGGTTCGACCACGCGGGCAAACCGCATCAGCGGTGCTACACGCTCGTCGACCCGGATCCGGCGGCCGGCACCTTCAGCCTTGAGTTCGCGCTCCACGAGGGGCGCGCCAGTGACTGGGCGCGGGCGGCGAAGCCCGGGGACACCATCGAGGCGACGGTCCAGGGTTCGAGCTTCCAATGGCCCGAGCCCGAACCCTCGCACGTCTTCGCGATCGGCGACCCGGCGTCGCTGCCCGCGCTCAACTCCCTCATCGACGCGGTGGGTTCGGCACCGGCCACAATCTGGCTGGAGACTGACCACGGCACGGACGGACTGCCCCTGCGCACCGACCCGTCCCGCCACGACCTGCGTACGGTGCCCAGGCTCGGCTCCGGCGCCCACCTCGTCTCCCAGGTGCGCGCGGCCCTCCCCGAGCTCCTGAAGGACCGGAACCCGGCGGAAACGTACGTCTGGATAGCCACGGACACGGCCACCACCCGGAACCTCGCCGGATACTTCCGCAAGGAGCTGTCGGTGCCGAAGCAGCGGATGAGCGCGCTGGGGTACTGGCGGGAGAAGTGAGAACCGACAACCGATAGCCGAGAACCGATGGCCGAGCCGCCGCGCGCGTACGCGTCCGCCCCGGGCGATCATCGAGGTATGGACGTGACCCTTCACCTCGCTCAGCAGCACGAAGCCGACGAACTCCTCGGCCGCAGTCCGCTGGCCGCACTCACCGGGATGCTGCTGGACCAGCAGGTCCCGATGGAGTGGGCGTTCGCGGGCCCGCACACCATCACCCAGCGCCTCGGCACGGACGACCTGGACGCGCACGAGATCGCGGCGTACGACCCCGAGGCCTTCGCCGCGCTGCTGTCCGCGAAGCCCGCCGTGCACCGCTATCCCGGTTCGATGGCCAAGCGGATCCAGCAGCTGTGCCAGTACCTCGTCGACCACTACGACGGGAACGCGGCCGCGGTCTGGGAGGGCGTGGCGACGGGCGAGGAGCTCCTCCGCCGCCTCAAGGAACTCCCCGGCTTCGGCACCCAGAAGGCCCAGATCTTCCTCGCCCTCCTCGGCAAACAGCTCGGCGTACGGCCGAAGGGCTGGCGCGAGGCCGCCGGCGCGTACGGCGAGGCGAAGTCCTTCCGCTCGGTCGCCGACATCACAGGCCCGGAGTCGCTGACGAAGGTACGGGCCCACAAACAGGAAATGAAGGCGGCAGCCAAGGCAACGAAAGCCTCCGGCAAGTAAGGGCGGCGTATGGGAGGAGGGTCAGCCTCCTCCCCGTCCCGAGTGGCAGGGCTGCCGCCGACGACCGAGCATGAGGCATGGCCGAGGTACCGAGCGGACCCCCCTGGGGACCCGAATACGACGACCGCCGGATCCACGCGACGCGCGCCCCCCACCGGCCCGACCGGACCGACCGGGCGGGCGGGCCCGAAGACCCCCTGAACCTCCTCACCCGCGCGGCCTGGCAGGCCGTCCTGGTGGCGGGAATCGCGGCCCTCGCGCTGGGCGTCATGGTGCTGGTGTGGCCGAAGGCGACGCTGCTCGCGACGGGCGTGCTCTTCGGCCTCTACCTGGTCTTCAGCGGCGTACTCCAACTGGTCTCCGCCTTCGGCACGCACACGGCGACATCTTTGCGCGTCATGGCCTTCATCAGCGGCGCGCTGTCGATCCTGCTGGGCCTGTTCTGCTTCCGCGGGGCAATGCAGTCGATCCTGCTGCTGGCGCTGTGGGTCGGCATCGGCTGGCTGTTCCGCGGCGTCACCCAGACCCTGGCCGCCGCGTCCGACCCCTCGATGCCGGCCCGCGGCTGGCAGATCCTGCTCGGCATCCTCAGTTTCCTCGCCGGCGTCGTCCTGATCGTCTCCCCCTTCGAGTCGATCGCCATCCTCACCACGGTCGGCGGCTGCTGGCTCCTCGCCCTCGGCCTGACCGAACTAATCACAGCCATCCAGCTGCGCAAACGTGCGCGGTACGTTCCACGGCCGCTCTGAGAGGCCGGGGGTTCGCGTTGGCTCGCAGCCTGCGGGCCCGGTGGGGGCCGATCGCGCAGTTCCCCGCGCCCCTGAAAAGACGAAAGACCGGGGGCCTTGGGACGGTGTGATCACTGCGGGCCCGGTGGGGGCTGGGTGCGCAGTTCCCCGCGCCCCTAAAAGACAAAAGACGAGGCCGGGGTCGGAACAGGTTCCCCCACCGGGCCGCTGTCGGCCTTCCGGCGTGAGGGGTCGTGTCGGGGTGTCCGATCGCCGCGGCAACATGCCATGACCGAATATCCCAGAGCGGCGATCGGATATCCCGTCGCGGCACCGCCCACCCACACACCCAGGGGCGCGAGGAACTGCGCGACCAGCCCCCACCCAACCCGCAGACAAACACACCGCACACAAACATCACCCAGGGTATTGTCACGCGCTTCACCCCACTTACTCCCAGTTAACCCACACTTGCGGCATAATTTCCCGCCCCACACTCCCCCACCTTGGCTGCGCCCAGAAGCACATGCCCGGTAGGCTTTCCGTGTGATCTTCAAGCGCATCGGAAACGGCCGGCCGTACCCCGACCACGGCCGGGAAAGCACCCGGCAGTGGGCGGACGTCGCACCGCGCCCGGTCCGCCTCGATCAACTCGTGACGACCAAGGGCCAGCTCGACCTGGAAACACTGCTCGCCGAGGACTCCACGTTCTACGGCGACCTCTTCGCGCACGTCGTGAAGTGGCAGGGCGACCTGTACCTGGAAGACGGCCTGCACCGAGCCGTCCGCGCCGCGCTCCAACAGCGCCAGGTCCTCCACGCCCGCGTACTAGAGCTGGACTGAGCCCACCAACAGCTCACCAGTAGCCCAGGGCTGCCCAGGAACACCCCACCGGTTGAGCCTTTCGGGTTGGACTGAGTCCCGGGCAATGATCATCTAGTAGGCATCGCCGCCCAGGCGCACTACGCTGCGCCCATGAGCATGCTCACTCCCCCTGGCATGGGCGGCCAGTATCGGATCACGGGGGACAAGTACCCACGGATGCGCAGAAACCGGGGGCGCCGCAGGATCGCGCTCGCGGTCGTCGCCTCCCTCACCGCACTCGGACTGATCGGCTGGGGAACGCTGCAGCTCATCGATGTCTTCACGGGCGGCGGCGACAAGGCCTCGGCAGCAGGCCCGGCACCGGACTGCAAAACCTCACCCTCCCCCTCGCCCTCCCCGTCCGCGAGCCCGGCCAAGGCCCTGCCCAAGCCCGGCCAGATCACCGTGAACGTCCTCAACGCCACCCCCCGCAGCGGCCTCGCCAAGGACACCGCGGACGAGCTGAAGAAACGCGGCTTCAAGGTCGGCGAAGTGGGCAACGCACCGAAGACGTACGACAAGAAGGTCCCAGGCCCCGGCATAGTGCTCGGCGCCAAGGCGGCAGCCGACGCCGCGCTGCCCGTCCTCGGCACACAGCTCACCGGGGCTGAGCTGAAGACCGACAACCGCACGAAGCCCGCCGAGGTCGACCTCGTCCTCGGCACCGCTTTCAAGGCACTGACAAAGAAAGAGGACGCCGACAAGGTCCTGACCACTTTGGCCAAGCCCAAACCGACGCCCTCAGCGACGAACAAGAGCTGCTAACGAGCCCGCCACACCAGCACCAGACTCCTGGCACAAGCAGCTACGAGCAACGAGCAGCAACGAGCAGCAGAAGATGCCTACTCGGCCGCCCCATACATCCGGTCGCCCGCATCCCCCAGCCCGGGAACGATGTACCCGTGCTCGTTGAGCCGCTCGTCGACCGATGCCGTCACGACCGTCACCGGCGTACCCGCCAGGTCACGCTCCATGACCTCGACGCCCTCCGGCGCGGCAAGGAGCACCACGGCCGTCACATCGTCGGCACCGCGCTTGATGAGCTCCTGGATCGCCGCGACGAGGGTGCCGCCGGTGGCGAGCATCGGGTCGAGGACGTACACCTGGCGGCCGGAGAGGTCCTCCGGCATCCGGGTCGCGTACGTGGACGCCTGAAGCGTCTCCTCGTCGCGGACCATGCCCATGAAACCGACCTCGGCGGTCGGCAGGAGGCGCATCATGCCGTCGAGCATGCCGAGCCCGGCCCGCAGGATCGGTACGACCAGGGGACGCGGGTAGGACAGCTTGACGCCCGTGGTGCCGGACACCGGGGTCTCGATGTCGACCTGTTCGGTGCGCACGTCCCGCGTGGCCTCGTAGGCGAGCAGGGTGACCAGTTCGTCGGCGAGCCGCCGGAAGGTCGAGGACTCGGTGCGGCGGTCGCGCAGCGTGGTGAGCTTATGAGCGACCAGAGGATGGTCGACGACGTGGAGGCGCATGCCGCCCAGGGTATCCGGGCTCTCCCCGCCCGCCCCGTCGCCCACCACCACCCCCTTGGAGAGGGATTCGCCCCGCCCCCATCACTCCGGATCACTCCAGATCACTCCGGCTAATACTCCGACCATTACTCCAACTGGCATCAAACCGCCCGTCAGAGGGAAAGTGGGAGGGACGGACTGGGGTGGTGACCTATGCGGCATACACATTCGAACGGCCCTCCTTGGCGGGGCCCCACCGCCCGCCCCACGGCCCGGGACTCGCCCGACCCGGCGACCACCCCACCCGCAGCCACCAGGCCCGATGCCACAGCCCCACAGCCGGAGCCCGACCGGCCCGCCGACTCCCAGGAGACCGACGCCGAGCGGCGCCGCCGGCGGGCCCAGTTCCTTCGGGAGCTCACGGAGGCGCGGGAACTGCGCGACCGGGTGCAGCCGCGGCGGGCCAAGGCGGCCCGGCTGCGCCACGCCATGCGTATGCGCACGTTCCGCTGGTAGCCACGTAAGGGCGCGGACCCGCACAGACCGCCGCGAACCAGCGCGCACGCCCGCCACCAGGCAACCTGCCCACCCCCACGTACAGCCGCGTCCGCACGACCGCCCGCATCCCACCGGACAGCCGCGCACGAACCGGAGGTCCCGGCGGCGTACGATCCCGCTGTCGGTGGGTGCGGAGCACCCAGGTGAGGCCATGCGGTGTCGTGACACGCGCCCCACGCGTACGGCCGCGGCGACGCGACCGGGACACAGCGAGCCGAAGACCTCTCCTGAACGCTCTGTTTCTGCCACGATTCCGAGTGGGCGGGGCTCGGCGCTGCACTCCCCGCCCACAACCTCCGCCGGGGGGACCCCCAACCGGCACGCCTATGACCAGTGGGAGAGTCACGGTGTACTTCGCCGCACTGCTCGCGCGCACCGAAGACGGGTGGGAAGCGAGCGACACAGAGCTCGACGATGTGGAGACCCTGTCGGATCTGACCGACCTGGCACGTGAGGCCGCGGTCGAGGACGACACGGTGCTCGTACTCATCGAGCAGGAGGACGCTTGGTTCGGCGTCGTCCGCTTGGACGGCGAGGAGGACCCTCGCATCTACGTCTCGGACGCCGCAGCCGCTGCCCGCAGCTCGTACGGCGAGATCCTGCTCACCGACGAACTGCTCGGAAGGGAGCCCGGCGACGACGTCGTCGCCGACCTGGACTCCCTCGACCTCGACGGCACGGAGGACGGTGAACCCGAGGAGGACGACGCCGACGACGAGGACGTCGTCGCCCCCACGGGCGAGGCCGTGCCGTCCGGACCCATCGGAGACCGCGAGGTCCTCGCCGACCTCGGCGTGAACGAGAAGGAGCTGCTGGCCCTGAACAGCACCGACGCGGTCAACGAGATCGCCGATTTCCTGGGGGCCGCGGAGGTCCTGGAGACCGTCCGCTGAACACTCCGGAGGCCCAGAACCAAGGCCAAGGCCAAGGCCAGAACCAAAGCCAAGGCCGGGACCAAGGCCAGGACCCGGACCAGGACCCCGTACGAGACCGCTGGCGGGCGGCGATGCGACTCGCCCTGGACGAAGCCGCACAGGCCGTCCTGGGCGGGGACGTCCCCGTCGGCGCCGTCGTGCTGTCCCCGGACGGCACGACGGTGCTCGCCACCGGTCACAACGAACGTGAGGCGACCGGCGATCCGACCGCGCACGCCGAGGTGCTCGCCATTCGCCGGGCCGCGGCCGAGCTCGGGGAGTGGCGGCTCACCGGCTGCACGCTCGTCGTGACCCTCGAACCCTGCACGATGTGCGCGGGCGCGATCGTGCAGTCCCGTCTCGACCGTGTCGTCTACGGCGCCCGCGACGAGAAGGCCGGCGCGGCCGGGTCCCTCTGGGACGTCGTACGCGACCGGCGGCTCAACCACCGGCCCGAGGTGATCACCGGCGTGCTCGACGAGGAGTGCGCCCGGCCGCTCACGGAGTTCTTCCGCGGCCGCTGACCCGGCCGGCCACTCACCCGGCCCCTGAACCAGCGGCCGAATACCGATTTCGAAGCACGGCCCAACGTGGGCTAGGATCTCTCTCGGTAGCGTGTCCGAGCGGCCGAAGGAGCTCGCCTCGAAAGCGAGTGTGGCGCAAGTCACCGAGGGTTCAAATCCCTCCGCTACCGCCAATAACACCCCTCTGAGCTACGGAAACGTGGTTTGGAGGGGTGTTTTGCATACGGCACACACCTCACCACCGTGCCGCACGGGAGACGCCGAGAGGACAACTGCCCCGCACGCCAAGCGCGTTACGCCCTCCCACGGAGGGATCTGCGAGCGCTGTCGCTACGGCCGTGGGCCCGAGAGAGGAGGCCTCTGCCCGCGCCTTCAGCACAGTCACCGAGCTGAAGCTGACGGACGAGGAGGAGGCCCGCCGCGTGCCGGCGGAGGACTTCGGCATCGAGGCGCCCAGGGCCTGACGCTACTGCGGTGAGGGCGGCCGGGTCGTGGTGGCGGCCTCGCCCACGCGGGCCTCGACGCACTCCCGTTCGCCGTCGGCCGACGCGGGCCGGAAGCAGGCCCGGACGGTGCTGCCGGGACGGACTTCGGTCATCTCGGTATAGATGAAGGTTGCCGCGTCGTCCTTGTTCTTGATGCGCACGTCGTGGGTCGGGCCGCCTGCCGTGACGTCCACCCGGTCGCCGATCTCGGTCCCCCAGGTCCGGGCCCAGCTCGCACCGCACTTCTTGCTGTGGCGCAGCTCGATGTGGGCGCCGGTGGCCGTGCGGTACGAGGCGAGGGTGTCGGGGCCGATGCCGCAGATCAGGCGCATCGGGTCCCGGCCCTCGCAGGCGGCTCCGTGGCACTGGGGAGCGAGGGAGAACGGGACGGAGGCCGGTAGCGGTTCGTCCTCCTGAGCCTTCGAGTCCGGCAGCAGGAGGAACAGCAGGACCGCAACACCACCGACGATCACGGTGTACGCCGATGCCAGCACCACCAGGAGCCTTCTCCCGCCAAGTCGCCGCCGCCCGGTCCCGGCGGGCGTTGGTGCCTCCTGAGGATGTGGCCGCGGCGACTCGTCCGTGGCAGGGGCGGGTGCGGGGGCCACCGCGCGTCCGCTCCAGTGCGCCTCGGCGATCTCCCACAGGGCCAGCAGCCGCCCGTCCGGTTCGTTGGCGAGCCGGCACAGTTCCCGTACGGCCTGGCGCGGAGGCAGGCTCTTGCCGTTGAGGTAACGCTCCCACGAGGACTTGCTGTACGGCGTCCGTTCCGCCAGCGCCGCCAGGCTCAGCCCCGCACCGGCCCGCAGCTCCCGCAGCGCCGCGGCCAGCCGGGTGTGTTCCGCGGTCACTTCGGGTCCGCCTCCCGCAGGGCCTGCCAGGTGGGCGGGTCGATGACTCCGTTCACGATCAGCCCGTTCTGCTTCTGCATGTGCTCGACCGCTCGCCGCGTCTTCGGGCCGAAGACGCCGTCGATCTCCCCTGGCGCAGTGCCCGCCCGGCGCAGCAGGCACTGCGCCTCGGCCACTTCGAGCCCCACATGGGTGTTGGACAGGAGGATGTCCGTGTTCCGGCTCAGGCCCGCGGACCAGCGGCCGTCACGCTGCTCAAGGCGGCAGGTGTAGATGACCGGCACCAGGGACTCCGACACGGTGGCCGGGGCTGTCACGAGAGCATCGCTGCGGTCGTGCGCGAGCTGGGCACGGGCCTCGGTGAGCCGCATGGCCAGCAGGAGTGCCGCGGAGACGGACAGCACCGTGACCACGGCTCCCGCCGTGACCGCGGCGCGCAGGTGGCGCCCGTACGGCTGCTGCTCCGCGGGCGTGTGTTCCGGTGTCGCGGCGAAGCCCTCGGGGGCGTCGGGGGTGTCGGTGGCGACCGCCCTTCCCTCCGCCCAGCGTTGGGCGGCGATCTCGTGCATCACCAGCAGCCGGGCCGGATCGTCACCGCCGATGCGGGCCATCGCTTCGACGGCCTCCCGGGGCGGCAGAGACCTGCCGTTCAGATACCGCTGCCACGACTTCGCGCTGTACCCGGTCTTCGCGGCCAGTTGCCGCGTGCTCAGTTCGCCGTGGTCCTTCAGCCTGCGCAGTCGCACGATCAACTGGTGGACGTGTGGATGCAGTTCTGCGGGCAGTTCCTTCCAGCGCGACACGCTTCCCCCCACTCGCGTTGGGGGCCGCGGTCCCGGCCCCTGTGTCCCGGTCTCATTCTGCACCAGCCGTCACGGGGACCCCGCCCTGCCGCGACCCCGCCCCGGCTCGGAACCAGCCATCCCCCCTCTCGTCACAGTCCCGCCGCAGGGACTCGGCGGGCGGCATCTCAGCAGGTCAGCGCGCGGGATGTCCCGGGATGAGGTCACTTCCGCGGCACCTGTGGCCGAACATCTCGCCGAGCCCGCAGTCTCGTTGCGGAACCGGCCGCTGCGGTCGGCTTCTTCACATCGCACGTCAAACGAGGGGAACAGCATGCGAGCTCTCACGAAGGCACTCGTCAGTGTCACGGCCGCGGTCGGGATCGCCGCCAGCGGCCTGGCGACCGCGGGCACGGCCATGGCGGCTCCCGCGTCGGCCCAGCAGCAGGCGGCGAGCGCCGAGGTCGGCACGCTCGCGGTGGTCAACCTGGGGCTGGACACCGCCCATGCGAAGAGCTGGCAGTGCTACCTGCGCACCGTGGGCGCCGAGTACAGCCCCGGCACGATCGACGGGGAGCTGGGCACGGACAGCTGGAAGGCGGCGCAGCGACTGTTCAGGGACCTCGACTACTACGACGATTCCATCGACGGAATCGTCGGACCCAACACGATCATGGGGCTGCAGAGCTTCCTGAACTGGATCGGCCAATACACCGGCGACGACTACAACCTTGACGTCGACGGGATCGCCGGACCGGCGACCAAGGCCGCGTTCTGGGACTTCGCCCGCACTGACCGCTGCTGAGCCGACCCGCCCACCGCGCACACGCCGCGGCCCGCCCTCCCCTGAGGGGAGGGCGGGCCGCGTGCCGTGTCCCGACGCCACTCACCATCACGCACGGAAAGTGAAGGAACCATGCGCTCTCGCCCGACCACGGCTCGTCTCGCCGCCACCGCCGGCGCACTCGCCACCGCCGTCCTTTCCGGTATGGCCCTTGCGCCCTCAGCCGCGGCGGCTGGCGCCTACCCGACCTGCAACACGTACAAGAACGTCAGTGGGCACAAGGTTCCCGCCTACGGACAGCCGACACCCATCCTGAACTGCAACCTCGTCCTCAACCCCAGCAAGTCCAACGAGGCCGTGAAAGTCCTCCAGACCAGCCTGAACAACTGCCACAACTTCAATCTTGCCGTCGACGGCTACTACGGCAGAGAGACCTTCCTCGCCGTCGAATCCATCCAGGTGACCTACCTCGGGGAAGCCGACGCCGACGGCTACTACGGCCCTCAGACCCGAGAGGTCATGAAGCACTGGGGCATCAGCGGCTGCAGCAGGATCTGACGCAGCCCGACGCCGGGCTGACTGCGGAAAGCCGACGCAAGGAGGGGCCGACTCCACCGAGCCGGCCTCTCCTTCGTGCGTTCCGCCCTCGGTCCTTCCGCCCTCGGTCCTTCCCGGTACGGCCGCGGTGGGGCTTGAAAAAAGGGTCGGACAAGTGATCGGGTTACACTCACCGCCGGCAACAGGGGCCCCAACGGGCATGACAGGCACAGGGGGAGGCCGCGATGGCGGTGAATTCGAAGAAGCTCGCCATGTACGTGGTCGTGGTCTTCGTGCTGTACGTGATCATCACCGACCCCGGCAAGGCCGCCGACTACGTCCAGATAGGGTTCGAGGGCATTTCGAATGCCGCTCAGGCCGTCGGTGACTTCATGACCTGGATCGCCAACGGGGCCAAGGACTAGTACCGAGGACTGGCACCGAGGACTGGCGCCGAAGCCCGGAACCAAGGACTGGAGCCGAGGTGAGCGGTCGCCGCCGCGTCCCCTGGGAGTGCCCTTGATCCGCCACCTGGTCCTCTTCAAGCTCAACGAGGGCGTCGAGCGCGACGATCCACGTGTCGTCGAGGGCGTCGCCGCCTTCCGCGCTCTCGACGGGCAGATTCCCGAACTGAAGTTCTGGGAGTGCGACTGGAACATCACCGACCGCCCCATCGCGTACGACTTCGCGATCAACTCGGCGGTCGAGGACACGGACGCGCTCAAGCGGTACATCGAGCACCCGGCGCACCAGGCGGGCGTCGCGCTGTGGCGGGAGTTCGCCACGTGGGTGATCGCCGACTACGAGTTCTGAGCCGCCCCACACGCTCTCCCGCGGCCCCTCGCCTGAACGGCGGGGGGCTGTTTCGCGCCTCGGACCCGCCTCCCCGGTCCCAACTCACGCTCAACACGGTGTTATGCGGTGCTTGCACACAGTGCACATGTCTTGTGATGCTATGACCGCTTTTGACAGATGAGTTGACGCTTTCGTTTGACGGATTTCGTACGGACCTGAATTTTGACGGGTTGACGGACCCAGAGGTGGAGTTGACCGTGCCGGCCAGTACTGCGCCTCAAGCACCGCCCCAGCAGCAGAAGCCACAGGAGGTCGAAAGGCTCGACGAGCCCGACGGCCCCCAGGAACCCGGCCCGCAGCGGCGCCGCGGCGCCGACACCCGGGCCCTGACGCAGGTGCTCTTCGGCAGGCTCAAGGACCTCGTGCCGGGCAGCCCCGAGCACGGCCGTGTGCGGGCCGCGCTGATCGAGGCCAACCTCCCGCTCGTCCGGTACGCCGCCGCCCGCTTCCGCAGCCGCAACGAGCCCATGGAGGACGTCGTCCAGGTCGGGACCATCGGGCTGATCAACGCCATCGACCGCTTCGACCCGGACCGGGGCGTGCAGTTCCCGACCTTCGCGATGCCCACGGTCATCGGCGAGATCAAGCGGTACTTCCGCGACAACGTCCGCACGGTCCACGTACCGCGCCGGCTGCACGAGTTGTGGGTGCAGGTGAACAGCGCGACCGAGGACCTGACGACGGCCTTCGGGCGGATCCCCACCACCGGTGAGATCGCCGAGCGGCTGCGGATCACCGAGGAGGAGGTCCTGACCTGCATCGAGGCCGGACGCTCCTACCACGCGACCTCACTGGAGGCCGCCCAGGAGGGCGACGGACTGCCCGGGCTGCTCGACCGGCTCGGCTTCGAGGACCCGGCGCTGGACGGCGTGGAGCACCGCGACCTCGTACGGCACCTCCTCGTCCAGCTGCCCGAACGGGAGCAGCGCATCCTGCTGCTGCGCTACTACAGCAATCTGACGCAGTCACAGATCAGTGCCGAACTGGGCGTCTCCCAGATGCATGTGTCAAGGCTGCTGGCCCGAAGCTTCGCCCGGCTGCGATCCGCAAACAGGATCGAGGCGTAGCTCGCGAGAGCGAATCGCTCCGAAGGCCATTTCCCGTCGTTTCTACGTCGAAAAACCGTCAGACCCCTGTTTTCCAGGGCCTATTCACCCTCTTCATGTCGACATGTCACTACAGCGTGTTGCCGACATGTGACATTCTTCCGGTGACGCGTTTGCCGCAGCCCCACCTCCGGTATTCAGGTGGAGGCTGCGTTCCTTCGACGGGAGCGTCCGCCGCGACCGTCCGCGACCCAAAGGGGGTGGCATGTCCGCAGACCAGGGCAGCTCGAAGGTGCTCACGCTCACGAAGAGCGACCAGGCGCCCGACGCGCTTCACGGTGTCGTTATCGATGGACCGGCCGTTCCGGTCCCGGAGGCTCCGGCCTTCCCGCCGACCCCGGAAGTCATCGACACCCGCACCCTGTCCCGCTCCCTGTTCCTGCGGCTCGCCGCACTCGACGTGAACAGCCCCGAGCGTGCCTATGTACGGGACACACTCATCGAGCTCAACCTCCCGCTGGTGCGTTACGCGTCCGCCCGTTTCCGGTCGCGCAACGAGCCGATGGAGGACATCGTCCAGGTCGGCACGATCGGCCTGATCAAGGCGATCGACCGCTTCGACTGCGAACGCGGGGTGGAGTTCCCGACGTTCGCGATGCCGACGATCGTGGGCGAGATCAAGCGGTTCTTCCGGGACACGTCGTGGTCGGTGCGTGTGCCGCGCCGCCTCCAGGAGCTGCGGCTCGCGCTGACCAAGGCCAGCGACGAGCTCTCGCAGAAGCTGGACCGCTCGCCCACGGTCGCCGAACTCGCGGTCGTGCTGGGCGTGTCCGAGGAGGACGTCGTCGACGGCCTCGCGGTCGGCAACGCGTACACGGCCTCGTCGCTGGACTCGCCGGCCCCCGAGGACGACGGCGGCGAGGGCTCCCTCGCGGACCGCCTCGGGTACGAGGACACCGCGCTGGACGGTGTCGAGTACCGCGAGTCCCTGAAGCCCCTGCTCGCCAAGCTGCCGCCCCGCGAGCGACAGATCATCATGCTCCGCTTCTTCGCGAACATGACGCAGTCGCAGATCGGCGAGGAGGTCGGCATCTCGCAGATGCACGTCTCCCGGCTGCTCACGCGGACGCTGTCCCAACTGCGGGAAGGCCTCATCTCCGACTGAGCGCTCCGCGGAGGGTTCATGACCAGGGGTTCATAATTGACGGGTCGTCAGCCACACTGGCGCGATGCGTCGACGGTTGAGCCGAGAGTCGATACGTGGTCGCCGAGGTGCCCTTGTGGGTGCCTCGGCGGCTGTGGTCTGTGTGGGTGGAGTGCTCGCCGCCTCCGGCAACGGGAGCGACGGGCCGCCCGGTTACGTCGCAGTGGAGCGCCCACTGCCCAGCGGAGCGGTGGCGCCCACGGGAGACGTCGCGCTGGTGCCGCTGAAGGAACCGTCGGCGACGCCAGCCCCGTCAGCACCCAATTCACCTGCGGAGTCCGGCAGTTCAGGGACGACCGACGCCCCCGGAAGCGGGAGCGGCTCATCGGCGTCCGGGGCGACCGCCGTACCGGAAGCCCCTGGCAGCGGTCGTACGACGTCTCCGAGCGGAGGCGACTCGGGCCCCACGAGCGGGAGTTCCGGCCCTGGATCAGGAGCCGGCACCGGCCCCGGGACCGGCACCCCAGCACGTCCCGCCGAGCCCGAGCCCGGGCCCGCCGCGCTCTCCGTCGGCGACCCGGAACGGAAGCCCGCCGACAAGCGCTGGTGCGAGAAGGTCACGGTCGGCTTCCACAACACCGGTGGCACGACGGTGCGTTCGGGCACGGTGACCTTCGGAACGCACATCATCGGCGCCCTCGGAATCGACTGGGCGACCATCAAGTCGACCGAGAAGCTTCCCGCGCCGATCGCCCCGGGCGCGAAGGAGAAGAAGACCTGGACGGTGTGCGTCGAGGCGTGGCGCGTACCGCTGGGCATGCACGTCGAGACTCAGGACGTCGAGGTGAAGTGGAAGTAGTCTCGCTGCCCGGCAGGCGGGGGTGGCCCCTCTCGGGTCACCCGGACTTCACCCGACGTATCAACCCGGCCAGCGCCTCGCGAGTGAGGGTGAGTATGTGGACGGGGGCTTCGCTCTCGCGGAGAAGCAGGGCGTCGCTGCGAGCGGCGACCTCGACGCAGTTGGGGGCGTCTCCCCCGTCGGAGAACGACGACTTCTGCCAACGAAAGCAGGAAGAACGCCGCCATACTGGAAACGCTGGCCCGCGGGTTGCTGTCGTTCGACAAGGCCACCGTCAAGTACTGGTTCGAGGTGTTGGAAGTCGGTCTGGAGAACACTCCGGCCAGGAAGAAATGGAGAGAGCTGATGTCGGTCATCACGAACTTCCCGGGCCGGGGAACCCTCTTCGAAGAGACGTACCTGGAGGGTAAGGCCGACGGCGAAGCCAAGGGGGAAGCTAAGGCAATCCTGCGCGTGCTGGAGAAGCGCGGCGTCCCGGTCCCGGATGAAATCCGCCAGCGCGTTTCCGACTGCACCGACTTCGACGCGCTGGGCCGCTGGCTCGACCAGGCCGTCACGGTCAGCAACGCCGAGGACCTGTTCTCCGAGGACCCGGAGGACTCCGAGGCCCCGGAGAGCGGCCCCGCCCAAGCCTGATCCGCTCGGCACGCGAACGCGACGACACCGAGGGCGCTCGGAAGGCGACAGCCTCCGGGCGCCCTGCGCTGCTCTCGGTACCGACGGCCGGCGTGGTGCCGGGTGGCCGGGTAGACCGCTGCGTCAGGCCAGCGCGAGCCAGGCCACCGCGGCCACGATCACGACGGCCACGATCACGCCGATGATCAGGCCCATGTTGGGACCCTTGGGGGCTGCCTGCTGCTGACGGCTCTGCGGGTCGTCGACGAACGCTCGGAACATCTGGGTGCTACCCGCGGGGTCGTTGGTGCCCTCGGGGCCCTGGGTGTTTGCCATGGGGCAGGACCCTAGCGAATGTTTGGGGGTCACCCAAGTGGCGGGGCCCCGGGCGAGGGTGCCCCTTCCCGGGGGATCCGCCCAGAGGCCGCCCGCCCCGGACCCCCGCTGTCGGGCTGAACGGCCTGGTCCTTGAGCTCCCCGGCTCCCGGCTGCCCACCAGCGCCCACCAGCGCCCACCAGCAGGTTTACATTCGCCAATACTTGCCTTTGCCAAGGTTTTAGGCCTAGGCGCCCCACTTTCATTTGCCTGCAACAACCAACAGTTTCTATGGTTGCCTGAAGCAACAAAGAGGACAGTGGAGCAGTGGAAGAGGGAGGTGCGATGGCCGCTCGGCGTCAGTACGAGGAGCTGGCTCGGCAGCTCAGTGCCATCGGCGCTGTGAAGCGGGGCCTGGGCCGGGTGCTCCCGCACGAGTGCCCCGCCGGGTCCGCCGCGGTGCTCACGCTGCTCGACCGGCACGGCGAGATGCGGATGAGCCGGCTCGCGGAGCTGCTCGCCATCGACATGTCCGTGACGAGCCGGCACGTGGCGCACGTCGCGGAGCGCGGCTGGATCGACCGGTCCCCCGACCCCGCCGACAAGCGGTCGCGCATCCTGCGGCTCACCCCCGCCGGACGGGACATGCTCGCCGAGCTCTCCGAGCGTTATATGAGCGCGCTCGCCCACTACTTGGCGGACTGGTCCGACGACGAGGTCGACCAGCTCAACACCCTGCTCGGACGGCTGCGCGACAGCTTCGGCGACTGCCGGCCCCTGCCGGCAGTACCGGCGCCGAAGCCCAAATCGGTACCTACGCCGACGCCGACCGAGCGGACCACCCGTACACCCGTATGAAGCAACACAGGAAAAGGAAGCCCATGGCTACGACCACACCAGCCGGTGTGCGGGGCTCACACGCCAAGCACGGAGGAGGCGCCCACGACGGCGCTCCCATGTCGCACCGGCAGATCATGGAGGCGCTGACCGGGCTGCTGCTCGGCATGTTCGTCGCGATCCTGTCGTCGACGATCGTGTCCAACGCCCTGCCCGACATCATCAACGACCTCGGCGGCGGGCAGAGCGCCTACACCTGGGTGGTGACCGCGTCACTCCTGACGATGACCGCGTCCACCCCGCTGTGGGGCAAGCTCGCCGACCTCTTCTCCAAGAAGCTGCTCGTCCAGCTGGCCCTGGTCATCTTCGTGGCCGGTTCGGCCGCGGCGGGCCTGTCCCAGAACACCGGCATGCTCATCGCGTGCCGCGCGATCCAGGGCATCGGCATGGGCGGTCTGACCGCGCTCGCCCAGATCATCATGGCGGCGATGATCTCCCCGCGTGAGCGCGGCCGGTACAGCGGCTACCTCGGCGCCACCTTCGCTACCGCAATGGTCGGCGGCCCGCTGATCGGCGGTGTCATCACCGACACCAGCTGGCTCGGCTGGCGCTGGACCTTCTACGTCGGCGTGCCCTTCGCCGTGATAGCCCTGATCGTGCTGCAGAAGACCCTGCACCTGCCGGTCCTCAAGCGCGAGGCCAAGGTCGACTGGGCCGGCGCCTTCTTCATCACCGCCGCGGTCTCCCTGCTGCTGGTCTGGGTGACCTTCGCCGGGGACAAGTACGACTGGGTGTCCACGCAGACCTACGCGATGGTCGGCGGCACGGTCGTGCTCTTCGCGGTCTTCGTCCTCGTCGAGACGAAGGCGCGCGAACCGATCATCCCGCTGCGGCTGTTCCGCAACCGCACCATCACGCTGGCCTCGATCGCCGCCCTCTTCGTCGGCATCGCCATGTACGTGGGCGTCATCTTCTTCAGCCAGTACTTCCAGCTGGCCCGCGACGAGTCGCCGACCATGTCCGGCGTCATGACCATCCCGATGATCGCCGGCCTCGCCATCGCCTCCACGGTCTCCGGCCAGTTCATCTCCCGGACCGGCCGGTGGAAGGGCTGGCTGCTCGCCGGCGGTGTGCTGCTGACGGCCGGGCTCGGGCTGCTGGGCACCATCCGGTACGACACCCCGTACTGGAGGGTCTCGATCTTCATGGCCCTGCTGGGCCTCGGCGTCGGCATGATGATGCAGAACCTGGTGCTGTGCACGCAGAACCAGGTGGAGCCCAGCGACCTGGGTGCCGCCAGCTCCACGGTGAACTTCTTCCGCTCGCTGGGCAGTGCGGTGGGCGTCTCCGCCTTCGGCGCGGTACTGGCCCACCGGATCACGGACTACGTCAAGGACGGGGCGTCCGCCCTCGACCCGAAGTCCGCCGCCGCGCTCACCGGTTCCAGCTCGTCCAGCAGCATCCCGGACATGAACTCGCTGCCGGGGCCGGTCCGCACGCTCGTGGAGAGCGCCTACGGCCACGGCATCGCGGACGTGTTCCTCTACGTCGCGCCGGCCGCGCTGCTCGCCCTTCTCGTCTGCCTCTTCATCAAGGAGGTCCCGCTGCGGACCAAGGGCGGACTGGCTCAGGCCGCGCAGGGCACGGAAGGCACAGCAGGGACTCCGGCGGCGGCCGCGGGCGCCGCCCCGGTCGAGGCTGCCGTCCCGGCCGGGCAGAAGGTGCCGAGCTGGGCCGCCGCCTCTTCGGTCTCTCCGGACTCGCACGCCTCTTCGGTCTCTTCGACGGAAGCCGGTCCCGAAGGCATCGGCACCGGCACGCAGCGGCTCGCCGCCGTCGCCACCGTGGCCGTCGACGAGTCCGCTCCCGGCGGCGGGAGCGGCGGGATCCCCGTGCACGGTTTCGTGCGCGGCGCCGAGAGCGCGCCCGTGCCCCGGGCCGCCGTCACGCTGATCTCCCTCGCGGGCCGTCAGCTGGGCCGCTCGGTCGCGCAGGGCGACGGTGCCTACGCGGTGGACGCGCCCGGCACGGGTTCGTACGTGCTGATCGCCTCCGCCGACGGGTTCCAGCCGCAGGCCTCGACGGTCGTCGTGAACGGTGAGCCGCTCGCGTACGACATCCTGCTGAGCGGCACGAGCGGGCTCAGCGGTCTGGTGAAGGACGCCGACAGCGGGAAGCCGGTCGTGGGTGCCATGGTCATCGTGACGGATGTGCGCGGTGATGTGCTGGCCACCGGGACCACCGGTGAGCAGGGCGAGTTCACCTTCGCCGAGCTGATTCCGGGTCCCGTGACCGTCGCGGTGAACGCCGCCGGGCACCGGCCCTCCGCCCTGATGGTGGAGGTCGGCGGCACCGGGGTCACCCGGGTCGAGGTCGAGCTCAGCTCCGGCGCACGGGTGCACGGCGTCGTACGGGCGCCGGGCGGGCCGCTGGGCGACGCCCGGGTCACGCTCGTCGACGCGGCGGGCAACGTGGTCGGCTCCGCCACCACCGGGGCGGACGGGGCGTACGCCTTCGCCGACCTGGACAGCGGGGAGTACACCGTCATCGCGACGGGGTACCCGCCGGTGGCCACGGCGCTGACCGTCAGCGGGCGTGGCGTCGACGGCCACGACATCGAACTCGCCCACCCCGGCGAGTAGTTCGGACCCCGGCCCGTGAAACGCGTCCAGAGCGGAGGCGCGCTTCACGGGCCGGTTTCATCGCGCATCGCATGGAGTTACGCGCAGTTACGAGGAGTTAGGTGAAATGGGACTGACCGCACGCATCCGTACGCGGGACGGCTGGGCCGTGTCGCACGCGGTCGTCACGATGACCGACATGACCGGCGCGCAGGTGGTGCGGGCCGAGGCCGACGGCGAAGGTGTCGTGCGGGACGCGACCGCCCTGGCGCCCGGCGCGTACACCGTGATCGTCACGGCGGTCGGGTACGCGCCCGTCGCCTCCAGCGCGATCGTCACGGCGAGCGGGCGGGCCGAGACCGGCACCGTGACCCTCGCCCGGCTGGGCGGCACCGAGCTGCCGCCGCCCGGCCCCTGGACCGTCGACCCGGCGCACTCCTCCGTGAGCGCCGTCGCCCAGCATCTGGGGATCTCCAGCGTGCACGGGCGGTTCACCGAGTTCGCGGCCTCGATCGAGATCGCGCCCGACGAGGTCGCCAAGTCCCGGGTGGAGGCGGTGATCCGGGCCGACTCGATCGACACGGGGAACGGGATGCGGGACACCCACCTCAAGTCGCCGGACTTCCTGGGCGTCGGGACGTACCCGGAGATCACCTACCGCTCGACGGGCCTGGCCCCGGCCGGTTCCGACCGCTGGACCGTGCACGGCGAACTGACCATGCACGGGGTCGTACGACCGGTCGACCTGGACCTCGCCTACCTCGGTACGGGACCCGACCCCTGGGGCGGGACGCGCGCGGCCTTCCGGGCCACCGCCGAGCTGCACCGCGAGGACTTCGCCATGAACTACAACCAGGTGGTGCAGGCGGGCATCGCGGCGATCGGTACGACGCTGAGGGTGGAGTTGGACATCCAGGCGGTGCAGGGGGAGTCCCTGCCGCAGGGGTAGGCGTGGCGTGGCCGGCCACAGGCGTAGGACCAGCGGGGTCAGGCTGATCGGGACGCCAGGACTCTAGGCTGGTGCCATGGCACCGAACATCGCAACGAACACCTCTGTATCGCTGGACGAACTGCTCGACTTCGTACGCCCCCGCCACCGCGCGATCCTGCTCACCCGCAGGGCCGACGGCAGCCCTCAGGGCTCACCCCTGACCTGCGGAGTCGACGACTCGGGCCGTATCTCCGTCTCGACCTACCCAGAGCGGGCCAAGACCCGCAATGCGAAGCGGGACGAGCGCGTCAGCCTCATCGTCCTGAGCGACGAGTGGAACGGGCCCTGGGTCCAGATCGACGGCACGGCCGAGGTCATCGACCCGCCGGACTCCGTCGAGCCGCTCGTCGAGTACTACCGGAACATCGCCGGTGAACACCCGGACTGGGACGAGTACCGGGAGGCGATGATCAAGCAGGGCAAGTCGATCATCAGGGTCACCCCGGAGAAGTGGGGCCCGGTGGCGACGGGCGGCTTCCCGGCAAGGCTGGCGCCACAGGATTAGCACCGTAAGGGGCCGCGCCCCCTTTAGGGGCGCGGGGAACTGCGCGCCCAGCCCCCACCGGGCCCGCACATAACTCACTGCCCTTCGCGAAGCACCATCGCCTCGATCCCCGAGATCACCAGGTCCAGGGCGAAGTGGAAGTCCCGCTCGTACATCTCCTCCACCGTGCGCCCGCCCCGGGCCTGCATCATCTCCTCGGAGTCCTGAAGGACGTCGTCCAGCCCGGGCGCCCCCTTGAGCGCACTCATGGCCTGCTGGAAGTACTCGTCCGGAGTCACCCCCGCGGCGGCCGACCGCTGGATGGAATGACCTTCGATCGTGCCGAACCCGTACACGAACTGGAAGACCGCCGCGATGGCCCCCGAAAGCCCGTGCGTGGGCAGCCCGGTCCTGCGGATCACCCGCTGCACGGTGCGTGAGAAGGCGACCGAGTTCGGCCCGATGTTGAGGAACGTGCCGACGAGCGGCGACACCCAGGGGTGCCGCACGAGCAGGTCCCGGTAGCCGGAGGCGAGTGTGCGGAGCTGGTCGCGCCAGTCCCCGGCCGACTCCGACTTCGGGTCCGGGTCCTGGTCCTGGTCCGGCAGGCCCAGTTCGCCGAAGACCGCGTCGAGGGCGAGCTCCAGGAGGTCGTCCTTCGTGTCGACGTACCAGTAGACGGACATCGCGGTCACGTTCAGCTCGGCGGCCAGCCGCCGCATGGAGAACCCGGCCAGCCCCTCGGCGTCGAGCAGCCGTACCGTGACCTCGGTGATCCGGTCGCGATCGAGAGACGACGGCTGGCCACCCCGGGCGGCCCCGCTCCGCCGGGCCTTGCCCTCCAGCCAGACACTGGTCCGCGCCGGACGCTCGGCCCGGTCGGCTGCCCTCACCATGGCGCACCTTCCTCGGAATTCCTACGGAGAGGGGTGCCCCGGAACACCGGGGTCCGCCCTTCCCTGATGCTAAGCGGGCCTCACGCCGACGCCGTCACCGCGGAGTCTGTCCGTTCGGCCCGTTCGGCCCGCCGCAGCAACTCCGCCGCCAGGAGTCCGCCGAGCAGCACGGCCACCGCGCCCACCAGCTGGCTGGTCTCCAGGCCGGAGGAGAACGCGTCCGTGATCCGCGCCCGCTCGTCCGCCGACTCCGCGGCGGCGAGCGCCGCCGGGAGGGAGGCCGCGGCGACCGGGATCAGCGCGGCGAACCGGGAGTTGAGGACCGCGCCGAGCACCGCCACGCCGAGGCCGTTGCCGAACTCGGCGAGCGTGCCGTTGACGCCCGCGCCGACGCCCGCCTTCTCCCGGGGGATCGCGCTCATGATGGCGTGCGCCATAGCGGGGTTGGCGACCGCGCAGCCCGCGCCGATGAGCAGCAGCCCGAGCAGGGTGCCGGCGTAACCGCTGCCGGCGAGGGTGGCGATCGCCACCAGGCCGCCCGACATCAGCACCATGCCGAGGGCGATCGACACCGGCGTGCCCAGCTTCACGGTCCACTTCGCCGACAGGCCGGTGAAGTTGAGGGCCACCACGGTCAGCGCGAGCGGCGCCGTGCGCAGACCCGCCTCCAACGGCCCGTATCCCAGGACGAATTGAAGGTGCTGGGTCAGCAGGAAGAGCGCGCCGCCCATGCCGAAGGTGATGAGGACCGCGCCCGCGACCGCACCCGTGAAGCGGCGGTCCCTGAAGAAGTGCAGGTCGAGCATGGGGTACGGGATCCGGCTCTCCCAGTACGCGAAGGCGCCGAGGACGGCGATGGCCATGGCCGCCGTCAGCAGTACGCGGCCGGAGGTCCAGCCGTGTTCCGGGCCCGAGATGATCGCGTACACGAGAGCCGTCATGCCGATCGTGGAGAGCAGGGCGCCGAGGAGGTCGGGGCGGTCGCCGCGGGGGTTCTTGGACTCGGGTACGAGGGCCACGACCGCGCACAGGGCCAAGGCCACCACCGGCAGGTTGATCAGGAAGATCGCGCCCCACCAGAAGTGGTCGAGCATGAAGCCGCCGAGCAGCGGTCCGGCCGCGAAGCCGAGTGCGTTGACCGCGCTCCAGATACCGATGGCCCGCGGCTGCTCCTCGGGCGTGAAGATCTGCATCGCGACGGCGAGCGTGGTGGTGAGCAGAAGTGCGCCGCCGACACCCATGCCCGCGCGGGCGGCGATCAACTGCCCGGTGGTGTCGGCGAGTCCGGCGATCAGCGAACCGATGCCGAACAGGACGAGACCGGAGACCAGCATCTTCTTGCGGCCGTAGCGGTCGGCCGCGCTGCCCGCGCTGAGCAGCAGGCCGGACTGCACGAGCGAGTACGCGTTGATCATCCACTGAATGTCGGCGGTGCCCGCGCCCAACTCCTCGGTGAGGGAGGGGATCGCGACGTTCAGCACGGTGTTGTCGAGCAGCACGGTGAGCTGCGCGAGACAGATGACACCGAGGATCAGCCAGCGCTGGGGATGGCCCTGGTGGTTCTGGCGGTCCTGGCGGTCCTGGCGGTCCTTGTGGCCTTGCGAAGAGGGCATGGGCGACGACATGACGTACAGCGTAGAACAGATCCTATACGGCGTACAACGCATCGCACAGGGCGGTGGCCCGGGCTTGAGTGCCCGGGCCACCGCCTTCACCAGGAGCCTTCGGCTAGCTCGTCGGCTGTGTCAGGTCGTAGAAGGTGGCCGAACCCGCCGTCACCTCCTTGAAGTTCTCCTGGACCCACTCGCTGATCTGGGACGAGGTGCCGGAGCTGTTGCCCCCGCCGCCCATGCCGCCGCCTGCGATGAAGTAGTGGATCTTCCCGTCCGTCACGTACTGCTTGAACTCGGCCAGGGTCGGTGACGGGTCGCTGCCGTTGAAGCCGCCGATCGCCATCACCGGGTCGCCGGTGGAGAGCTGGTAGCTCGCGGCGTTCTGGGCGCCGATGGCGGCGGCGGCCCAGGTGTAGTCACCGGCGTTCTTCTCCAGGAGCGCCTTGGCCTCGGAGTCGACGGTCGCGCCGTTGAGCAGACCG
This sequence comes from Streptomyces sp. NPDC050704, assembly GCF_040654355.1. NCBI lineage: Bacteria > Bacillati > Actinomycetota > Actinomycetes > Kitasatosporales > Streptomycetaceae > Streptomyces > Streptomyces sp. NPDC050704. Next base: position 50,047 of record NZ_JBFAHW010000010.1, read on the forward strand.
CCCATGCCGCCACCGCCGGCCATGCGTCCGCCGTCGGCCGTTCCGCCGCCGCGCTGCGTCTGGCCGTTCTGCCCGTTCTGGCCGGTCTGCCCGTTCTGGCCTGTCTGGCCGTTCTGGCCGCCGCCGGGGAAGCCGCCGGTCGGGGGCCGGCCCGTGCCGCCGCCAGGCTGGTTCTGGCCTGTGCCGCCCTGCTGGTTCTGGCCGGGCATTCCGCCGCCGGGGAAGCCACCGCCGCCACCGGGACCGCCGCCCCGGCCGCCCATGCCGCCCGAGACAGCCGGTCCTGCCGTCACGATCGAGCCGGTGTGGCCCTCGTTCAGCGTGGTGAGGGTGTACGCCGTCGGGCCCGCGAGGGACGCGACGAAGCTCAACCCGACCACGGCCAGGGCGAGTCGGCGCCCGAGTCGCGAGACGAAGACCAGGCCGAGGGCCGCGACCAGGCCGCCTACCAGGACCAGCCACTTCAGCCAGGGCAGGTAGTCGGAGGAGCGGTTGAGGAGGACGTACCCCCAGACCGCGGTGGCCGTCGTCGCGGCCGCCAGGGTGAGCGAGACCCACATCCGGTTGCGCTCTTCCCACAGCACGCTCGCGCCCATGCCGATCACGGCGGCGATGTACGGGGCCAGGGCCACGGTGTAGTAGTCGTGGAAGATGCCCTGCATGTAGCTGAAGATCACCATGGTGATGAGCAGCGAGCCGCCCCAGGCGAGGAACGCGGCACGGGCCGTGTCGGTCCGCTTGGCCTTCCAGGTGAGGACGACGGCGGCCACGAGCATGATCAGGGCCGTCGGGATCAGCCAGGAGATCTGGCCGCCGCTGGTGGAGCTGAACATCCGGTCCCAGCCGGTCTCGCCCCAGCCGCGGCCCGCGCCGCCGCCGACGCTGCCGGTCTCCTCGCCGTTGATACGGCCCAAGCCGTTGTAGCCGAAGGTCAGTTCAAGGAAGGAGTTGTTCTGCGAGCCGCCGATGTACGGGCGGGAGGAAGCGGGCCACAGTTCGACGACGGCCACCCACCAGCCGCCCGCGACGACCATCGCGAGGCCCGCGAGGAGGACCTGGCCGATGCGCTTGCGCAGGGTCGTCGGGGCGAAGACCACGTAGACGAGGGCGAGCGGCGGGAGGATCAGGAACGCCTGGAGCGTCTTCACCAGGAAGGCGAGGCCGATCGCGGCACCCGCCCACAGCAGCCACTTCGTCTCGGCCTTCTCCATCGCCCGCAGCACGCAGTAGACGGTGACGGCCATGAGCAGCGCGAGGGCCGCGTCCGGGTTGTTGAAGCGGAACATCAGCGCGGCGACGGGTGTGAGCGCGAAGACCGCCATCGTGATGAGCCCGGCCGCGGCGTTGAACCGGCGGCGCACGGCCCCGTACAGCACGCCCGCCGTGGCGACGGCCATCAGCACCTGCGGGAACAGGATCGCGAAGGAGTTCAGGCCGAGCAGCCGTACCGACAGCGCCATCGGCCACAGCGAGGCCGGGGGCTTGTCGACGGTGATGGCGTTGGCCGAGTCGAGCGAGCCGAAGAAGAAGGCCTTCCAGGACTGGCTGCCGGCCTGGACGGCCGCGGAGTAGAAGGAGTTGGCGTACCCGGAGGACGTGAGGTTCCAGGTGTACAGCGCGCCGATCAGCAGCAGCGTGCCGAGGAACGCGGGGCGCGTCCAGCGGTGGTCCTCGGGCCGCCCGCGCCACAGGCGCCGCGCGAGGGGCTGCTTGGGGCTGCCGTCCTCGGGGCCCACCGGCGGGGTGACCCCGGGCTCCTGTACGGCGGTTGAACCCTGTACGCCCAGTGCGCCCGGAGAGCCCGGTGAGCCCGGCGGTCCCCAGGTGGGACTCGCGCCCCCGGCGGGGCCGAAGTCCCCCTGATGGGTCGTGTCGGGCTGGGTCGTCGTCATCGTGCGTTCCTCGAATCGTGGTCGTTCGGGCGCACCGGCTGCATCCGCGTCGTCGCGTCTTCCCAGGTGCGGTCGTCGTCGTACGGGGACGGGGACGGGGACGGAGGCGGAGATGGAGACGGCGACTGAGGCGCCGTCGCGTAAACGGGCGCGGCGGAGGTGCGGGCGGCCGGGGCGTGAGTGACCGGGCCGTGAGTGACCGGGGTATGGGCGGTCGGGGTGTGGGAGGCCGGGGCATGGGCGGCCGGGGCGTGGGTGGCGACGACGGTCGAAGGTGTGTCGTCGGTCCGGTCCGGGAACACCCAGGCCCGGAAGAGCAGGAACCGCAGCACGGTGGCCGCGAGGTTGGCGGCGATCAGCACCGCCAGTTCGGTGGCGTGCGCCGGTTCGGCCGTCGCCGCGTTCAGGGCGGCGAGCGAACCGCTGGTGAGGGCGAGTCCGATGCCGAAGACGACCAGGCCCTGCGCCTGGTGCCGGACGGCGTCTCCCCGGCCGCGGACACCGAAGGTCAGGCGTCGGTTGGCCGCCGTGTTGGCGACCGCCGAGACGAGCAGGGCGAGCGCGTTGGCGATCTGCGAACCCGAGAACGTACGGAAGCCGCTGTAGAGCACCAGGTAGAACAGCGTGGACAGGACGCCCACGACACAGAAGCCGACGAGCTGGCGGGCCAGCCCCGTAGGTACGCCGCCGATCTCGCGGTCGCGCGGGTCGTCGCCGAAGGGCCGGGCGAGCCGGTCCAGCGGGAGTGAGCCGGTGGCGAGGGCACGTCCCACGCGCCACACGCCCTTCAGGTCGTCGGTCGCGGTCCGCACGATGTGGACGGTCGAGTCGGGGTCGTCGACCCAGTCGACCGGCACCTCGTGGATGCGCAGTCCGGCCCGTTCGGCGAGGACCAGCAACTCGGTGTCGAAGAACCAGCCGGAGTCCTCGACGAGCGGCAGCAGCACCTGCGCGACATCACGCCGGATCGCCTTGAAACCGCACTGCGCGTCGGAGAAGCGGGCCTGCAGCGAGCCCCGCAGGATCAGGTTGTAGCTGCGGGAGATGAACTCCCGCTTGGCGCCCCGCACCACGCGGGAGGACCGGGCGAGCCGGGAGCCGATCGCCAGGTCCGAGTGGCCGGAGATCAGCGGGGCGACCAGCGGGAGAAGAGCGTTGAGGTCGGTGGACAGGTCCACGTCCATGTAGGCGAGGACCGGCGCGTCGGACGTGGACCAGACGGTGCGCAGCGCCCGGCCGCGGCCCTTCTGCTCCAGCCGGTAGGCCCTGACCTCGGGGATGTCCGCCGCCAGCCGCGCCGCCACCAGCGGTGTGGTGTCCGTGGACGCGTTGTCCGCGATGGTGATGCGGAACGCGTACGGGAAGGTGCGGGCGAGGTGCTCGTGCAGTCTGAGCACACACGGCTGGAGGTCCTTCTCCTCGTTGTAGACGGGGATCACTACGTCCAGGACAGGCGTACCGGCAGTTCCGGCCGGGAGGTGCTCCCGCGCCGGCAGGTTGCCGGGAGAAGGTTCGGTTTGCATGACGACGACTGTCGTCAAGCGCCCTGTCGCACCCATGTGGTCGTGCTGTGGTGCGGCTGTGGGTACGGTTGGGAATTCGTTTACGGCATGAAGGACGCATGAGAGTCGCGCGCTTCGAAGGTGCCGAATGCGCCGGATACGCCGGATACGCCGAGTACGTCGAAGGCCTGGGACGCTTCGGGCCCGAGCGCGGGCAGGTGCACGGTGAAGACCGTGCGTCCGGGCACGCTGTCGACGGTCACGGCACCGTCGTGCGCGGCCACGACGGCCTGCACGATGGCGAGTCCGAGCCCGGTCGATCCTGAGACGCGCGAACGCGAGGAGTCGCCTCGCGCGAACCGTTCGAAGACGTGCGGCAGGAGGTCCGGCGGGATGCCCTGGCCGTCGTCCTGGACGTCCACGCAGATCCAGTGACCCTGCCGGCGCACGCGCGCGGTCACCGTCGTACCCGGTGGTGTGTGCGTACGCGCGTTCGCGAACAGGTTCACCATGACCTGCTGGACGCGGGCGGCGTCGGCCGACACGAGGGCTGGTTCGTCGGGCAGTTCGAGCCGCCAGTTGTGCTCCCGGCCGGCCGCGCGCGCGTCGCTCACGGCGTCCACGACCAGCGGGGAGAGGTCGGTGTGCTCGTAGCTCAGGGGCCGGCCGGCGTCCAGCCGCGCGAGCAGCAGCAGGTCCTCGACGAGGCCCGTCATCCGTCCGGCCTCGGACTCGATCCGGCCCAGCGCGTGCCGGGTGTCGGGCCCTGTCTGCTCTCTGCCGCGTCTGGTCAGCTCGGCGTATCCGCGGATGGAGGCCAGCGGCGTACGCAGCTCATGGCTGGCGTCCGCGACGAACTGCCGTACCCGCGTCTCGCTCTCCTGGCGTGAGTGCAGGGCACCGTGGACGTGGTCGAGCATGCGGTTGAGCGCGGCGCCGACCTGTCCGACCTCCGTGTGGGTGTCGGTCTCGGACTCCGGGACACGCTCGTTGAGGGTCACCTCGCCGCTGTGCAGCGGGAGTTCGGAGACGCGGGTGGCGGTGGCGGCGACCCGGCGCAGGGGGCGCAGGGCGACAGTGACCATGGCCGCGCCGGCCAGCGAGGCGGCGACCAGACCGGCCGCGGTGACACTGACCTCGACGATGATCAGGGTGCTGAGGGTCTCTTCGACGTCCTCGGTCGGCAGACCGACGTAGTACGACCCGTGCGCGCCCGAGGCGTACTGGACGCGGTACTCGCCCAGGCCCGGGATATCCACGGTGTGCGGCTTGCGGTCGGTCGGCACCTCGGCGAGCTTGGCCAGCTGCTCCTTGGTGAGCTGGTCGGCATCGGTCTGCCGCATGGCGCTGTCGCTGCTCGTGGTCTCCTTGCTGACCACCGCGCGTGAGACCTCGCCGTCGGTTCCGACGACGGCACCGATGGTGCCCAGCTGCTGCGGGCCCTTGGTGACGAAGGCGAGGGGGTCGTCGTCCCACTTGTCCTTCAACTCATCTGCGACACCGGCCGGGAGTCGGGGCGGCCCGGACGCACGGTCGGCCACGGCGGTGACCGAGTCGTCCAACTGGTCGTAGAGATGCGTCCGCAGCGCGATCGTCGTCACCGTGCCGATGACGGCGCACACCACCGCGATGAGCGCGACCGCGGAGACGACGAGCCGGGTGCGCAGGGTGCGCGGCTGTCGTCGCCTCTGCGCATGCGGCCGTCGTCGCCCGCTCATGACGCGGCGGGCTTGATCAGGTAACCGGCGCCGCGCCGAGTGTGGATCATGGGCTCGCGACCAGCGTCTATCTTCCGGCGCAGGTACGAGATGTAGAGCTCGACGACGTTGGCCTGGCCGCCGAAGTCGTACGACCACACGCGGTCGAGGATCTGCGCCTTGCTGAGCACCCGGCGCGGATTGCGCATCAGGAAGCGCAGCAGCTCGAACTCGGTCGCGGTGAGGTGGATGTTGTCGCCGGCCCGCGCCACCTCGTGACTGTCCTCGTCGAGGGTGAGGTCCCCGACTACGAGCGTGGAGTCGGAACGCCGGTCGGCGGCGCCGGAGCGGCGGATCAGGCCGCGCAGCCGCGCCACCACCTCTTCGAGGCTGAAGGGCTTGGTGACGTAGTCGTCGCCGCCGGCCGTGAGGCCCGCGATCCGGTCCTCGACCGCGTCCTTCGCGGTCAGGAAGAGAATGGGCACGTCGGGCAGGTCCCGGCGCAGCCGCCCGAGGACGGTCAGCCCATCCATGTCGGGCAGCATCATGTCGAGCACCACGGCGTCGGGCCGGAACTCGCGGGCGGTCTGCACCGCACCGGTTCCGTCACCCGCGCTGCGGATCTGCCAGCCTTCGTAGCGAAGGGCCATGGACAGCAGCTCGGTGATCGACAGCTCGTCGTCCACCACAAGCACGCGGACGGGGCTCCCGTCCGGCCTCAGCAGTTCGGTGCGCCCCTGGGGCGAGGTCGTGGTCATAGCCCACACATTGGTGGGCGGCTCTGAGAGCACGCTTTTGGGAAGCTGTGAATTTCCTGAGAAACGCACAGGCGCCTCTCAGGGGACGCCTGGGAACTTCTGGGAACGCCTGGAACGCCTGGGGATTCCTTGCCCCGGTGTGCGGCGGTGGGGGAGGATCCGTCAGCCGCCGGATCATGGTGATCAGGGGTTGGCCTGTGGGGGCTGCTGTGGCTGGTGGAAACAGTGGGGGCAGTAGAGGTCGTGAGAGCAGCAGTAGAGGTCGTGAGAGCAGTGGTGGCCGCGCTGACAGACCGGTGCGTCTGCGAAAGCCCGATCCGGAGGCGCCGGGCTGGGCGCTCCTGACCTTGGGGATCGCCTTGATCCTGGTGCTCTCACCGCGGATCCTGCCGACCCAGGACCGCGAGAACCATGACCGCCAGAACCAGGTCCAGGGCGATCTGATCACCGGCGCCCGTGGCCCCTTCCCCGCCGCGTTCGCCGCCGAGGCGCCGGTCGAGCCCGACCACGTCATACGCCGTACGGTGGCCGACGGCGACGTCCTGGTACACGGACTCGGCATCCGGTGGACGGAGTCCGGCGTGCGGGCGGTGAACCTGCGGACCGGCAAGGAGTACTGGCGCTACGAGCGCCGCGAAGCGGGCGCCGCCGCGGACGCGACGTCGTTCGACGTGTCGGAACGCACCGTGGTGATCGACTTCCGGGACGGCCGCGTCGTCGGCATCGACCTGCGCACGGGCAAGCCGCGGTGGCGCACGGAGACGGAGCCCGAGACCGAGACCGGCGAGGAGGAGCGGTCGCTCGCGGAGGCCATGCACGGCGGGCCGAACGGAATGAACGGGATGAACCAGCTGAACGGGACCGTGAGTCTCGCCGACGGCCAGGCCGTCACCGAGACGACGACGGCTACCGTGCTCGCAGTCTCCGAACGCGACGGCCGGCGTCTGTGGACGGCGAAGGCGCCCAAGTCCTGTCCCGACGTGAGTGTCCGGACCGCGTACGCCTTCCCGGACCACCTGACCGCCGTCCTGGTGGACTGCGACCCGACGAACCCCGAGACCAGTCACGAGCTCCTGCTCGGTGTGGACAACCGCACGGGCGACGTGCTGTGGCAGCGGCCCGCCGACTGGGGCAACCAGCCGCTGAGGGGCGACGAGAACACACTCGTCGCCCTCGACCCGAACCCGCTCACCCCGCGCGCCGTCCACCTGCTCGAAGTGAACCGCGACGGGGTCTCCGAGCGCGCCGACTTCTCCGTGACCCGGGGATACGGGCTCGCCGCCGCGGAGGGCGTCGCGTTGTCCAACATCGACCCGGAGATCTACCACCTCGACTCGAAAACCCTCCTGAGCGCCTACGCCACCAAGAACGGACACCGCATGTGGCGGGTCCGCGCACCGTCCGGCCAGGCGTACGGAGGCCCGGCGATTGCCGACGGCCGCGTGTACGTCGTGCGCCAGCCGATCTTCATCCATGTGAACGGGGACGGCGGAAGCCCGGCCCGGGCCGAGCTGCTCGTCCTCGACGCGGACACCGGACGCCTGCTCCACACCCTGCGGCTGCCCGGCCTGACCGTGCCCGAGGACGTCGACCTGGCCACGCTGAGCGTCTGCGGCATCGGCGGCGGGGCGGTGAGCGTCTGCTGGCCGGGGGAGACGCAAACGCGGATGATCGCCACGGACTGAGCTCTCCGGTCCTGTCCGGCCCTCACACTCCGGTGCTCACACCCCGAGGGCTCACCTGTCCGTCCGGTCCTCGGGCTCCGATGCGCGTCCTCACAGTGCGAAGAGCCGCGCCCCGTTGTCGTGGCACACCGCCCGGAGCCAGTCGTCGCCGAGGCCCGTCCGCTCCAGGGCCTGGAGCTGATGGACGTACGGATACGGGATGTTGGGGAAGTCCGAGCCCAGCAGAATCCGGTCCCCGAGCCCGGCCAGCCGGGGGAGCGCCCGCCGCGGAAAGGGCGCGAGCCGTTCGCTGAAGTCGGTGAACGCCATCGTCGTGTCGAGCCGCACCTCCCCGTACCGCTCGGCGAGACCGAGGAAGTCCTCGTACTCGGGCATGCCCATGTGCGCGACGACCAGCCGCAGCCGGGGGTGCCGGGCGAGCACCTTCTCCACCGGCTCCGGCCCGGTGTGCTTGCCCGGCGAGGGCCCGGACCCGCAGTGGATCACGACCGGTATCCCGGCCTCGGCGAGCAATCCCCAGGCCGGATCGAGCAGTTCGTCCGCCGGGTCGTACGCGCCCACCTGCACGTGCGCCTTGAAGACCCGCGCCCCCTCGTCCACCGCCGTCCGCACGTACGCCCCCACGCCCGGCTCCGGGAACAGGGTCGCCGTATGCAGGCAGTCCGGGGTCCTGCGGGCGAAGTCGACGGCCCACCGGTTCAGCCACTCGGCCATGCCCGGCTTGTGCGGGTAGAGCATCGCCGTGAAGGCACGCACCCCGAACTCCCGCAGCAGACCGACCCGTTCGAGCTCCTCGGCCCGGTAGGTGATGGGCCACGCGACACCGCCGGTCAGCGGCCCGAGCGAGTCGAAGTACGCCCACACCTTCCGCAGGACGCGGTCGGGCATGAAGTGGGTGTGGACGTCGACGAGCCCCGGAAGCCCGAGACGCTCCCAGAACCGGCGTACGTCGCCGGCCTCACCCTCATCTCTCACCCCACGCCCGTCTCCGACTTCACCTTCGCCGTCGCCCTTGCCGTCGCCCTCTTCCGCAACCGGGCCCGCGCCCCGGTCAGGGACCTCAGCCCTGCTCACGCCGGAACCCATGGCTTCGCTCGGCCTTGGCAACATTCAGGGTGCGGCTCTCGTAGCGCTCGGCGCGCCCGTGCCGCTGTGCCGCGCGGTGCTCGACATCGCTCCGCCATTCCTTGATCGCCTCCTCGTCCCGGAAGTACCCGACAGTGAGACAGTGATGGACAGCCCGAGGGTTGAACAGCCCGAGCGATGGACAGCCCGCCCGTCCCACCCGGCGTCCTCCCTCTCCTCCGGGCCGGTGCTCCTCAGAACAGCCCATCCTGGACGCCACCGAACTCCCGCACGGGAACGGTGAGCTGCCCCTCCTCCGCCCCGGCCAGCTGCCAGCCGGCCATGAGCCGCGTATCGAGGACGACGACCCCGCGCTCGGTACGCAGATGCAGATCGGGCCCGGCGGCCGCGACCAACTCCCCACTCATCACACCCCCCGCCACAAGTTCGCCGACCACACCCACGGCCGACGGCAGCCCACTCAGCCCGAACACTCCACCGTGATCGACCGCCTCGAACGGCATCCGCTCCAGGGCCTCCGGCCACCCCCCGAGCCGCACGGCCCGCCCATGCAGTTCGCGAACCTCCGCCACCCGCGCCCCCACCTCCGGCAACGCACTCCGCACGGCCCGCTTGGCGTCGTACGAGATCCGGTCCGGCACCCCCAACGCCGTACGCAACAACTCCTCACTCCGCCGAGCGGCCATCAGCGGGCCCCGCCCCAGCCAGCTGAAGACAACGGCTCCCTGCTCCAGAAGCCGTGCGGACCCACGCTCGACGGCGGTGATCCCGACCTTGACCATTCCCGGCCCGAACCACGCCAGATAGACGGAGTACGGCCGGGGGTCGTCGGCCAGGGTGTCAGCCGCCACGGAGTGAGCCCGGTCCAGCCGCCCGCACTCCTCACACCGCGCGTTGACACTTCGCCCGGCCACCACAGCTCCGACGGCCTCCGTGTCCCCCGTACCCCTCATGGGACAACTGTTCCCACGCGCCCCCACACATCTCCGTACACCCCCGTCGACTACGGCGAACGCGACCCTCTTCCCCCACGGCAACGCACTGCGACGCCCCCCGTCCCACATCAGCACAGGGCTTTCCCCGACCCACCGAAGCCCCGCGCACTTCCACTCCTGTGCCATCACTCACGAGCGTAGAGGCCGGCACTGACAACGGGCGGACACCTGAGGTCCGAGGTCAGGCGCCGGCCTCCGAGCCGCCGGATTCCGCGGTGACAGGCTCCGCGACGACGGGTTGCGATACGGCCGACTTCGAGACGACAGGTTGCGAGACGGTCGACTGTTCCGAGGAGAGAACGACCGCGGAGGCCCTCACCGGCCGCCGCCCCCGCCCGGCCAGCCGGCACCCCACGCACCCGGCATGCCCGTCCCGCGCGGCGCGGTCCCTCACCCGCCAGCCCCGCTCGGCCACCGGCCGGATCCCGGGCGGCTTGCCCCACCCCGACAGATGAAGTCCCCAGGTCACCAGCGCACTGAGCCCCACCACCGCGAGCCCCAGCCAGATCCCGGCCGAGGGCCCCACGGTCATCCCCAGCCCGGCCACCGACGTCCCGATGACGGCTATGGCGAAACCGGTCCATCCGGCAACGGTGTGCCCCTCGTCATGGTGGTGCTCGCTCACGTGCGTACCTCCGGTCGACCGGCGACTAGAATCACTTAGGAGCTAAGTAATTTATCTCACGAGCTAAGGGAATTCCAGATGTCAGGCAGGGAGAACGACAAGAGGGGGAGCGAGAGGGGAGAGGAGAAGGGAAACGGAGGGGAGAAGGGAAGCGGAGGGGGGAACGTGGAGGCTGACGCAAAGGCCCCGAAGGCCCCGGACAGGCAGGCCGGCGCACGCCCACCGGCCACACCGACGGAGGCCCTGTCGGCGATGGACCACCTCATCGCCACCAGCACGGTCGGCCAACAGGAGATGGCCCAGCGCCTGGGCCTGAACGTCACCGACCTGACCTGCTTCGCCTACGTCCTGGAGGCCGGCGAGAACCTCGTCACCGCGGGCGACCTGGCGACCCGTGCCCACGTCACCACCGGCGCGGTCACGGGCATCATCAACCGCCTGGAACGAGCGGGCTACGTGACCCGCCGCCCCGACCAGACCGACCGCCGCCGCGTACGCATCGCCGCGGTTCCGGCGGCGGTCACCCGCGTCACCGCTCTCTACGGCCCGTACTACGCCCGCCTGACCGAGCAGTTCAACGACTACTCCCCTGCCGAAATCGCCGTCCTGAACGACTGGTTCACCCGAACCGGCAAGTTGATGAGCGACTACCTCCAGGAAATCCGCCAGAACACGACGCCGTGAACGGGGCCGGGCCACGGCGCGACCGAGCCCGGAGCCACAACTGTGCGGGCCTTGACGCGTGTTCGCGCATCCCGGCCACCTCACTCCCGTAACCGACGAGCGCAGCGGAACGACGGAATCCGACGCCATCTAAGATCACGAAACACGCGGGCGATACACGTCAACGTGTCGACTGAAAGGCGGAGTTGACCCCCATGCGACCCCCCACGAACAAGCTTCTCCACCGCGGACTCGCCACAGCCGTCGCCGGACTGGTCCTTGCTCTCACCCAGGGCCAGCCGGCCACCGCGAACCCCGCAGTGGGACACGCCCACCGCACGGTCACCACCACCGACGGCGCCACCTTCGCCCTGAAACTGGCCGCCTCCCCGGTCACCCTGCCCTCCTCGGGAGGCACGGTCGGAGTCGCGGGCGCCGGATACAACACGGCACAGGGCATATTCCTCTCGTTCTGCGTCATCCCCGACACCGTCCGGGTCGGTGACCCGTCGACGTACACGTCCTTGCCCACCCCGTGCCTCGGCGGCCGCGAGTCCACGGACGGCTCGTCCCGCCGCATCACCGACACCGGCACGGGCACGCCCGGGGTGACCATCCCCTACGGCCCGAACGGCTCCTTCCACACCACGCTCAACCTCTCCCCCAAGATCGCCGACGACATCGTCTGCGGCACCACCGTGAAGTGCGCGATCGTCACCCGGGCCGACTTCACGGCCACCAACGACCGGACCTTCGACCAGTACATCCCGGTCCACTTCACGCGGTAACCGATCGGCGCCTTCGACACGTGGATGAACCTCACCTGAGGCGCGATCCAGATTTTTCGAAGTTCGGCAGTCCGCGGATGTCGAGAACGTGCCACCGGCTCCGTCCCAGGGACATCAGCGGCCACCCCCGGCCGCACGAGGAAGAAGGAGAAGCCGGCATGGCGATTCAGCGGATGGACAACGTGGGCATCGTCGTCGAGGACATGGATGCCGCCATCGCGTTCTTCGTGGAACTCGGTATGGAGCTGGAGGGCAGGGCGGAGGTCTCGGGCCTCGTCGCCGACCAGTGCACCGGACTCGACGGCGTCCGCTGTGACGTCGCGATGGTCCGGACCCCGGACGGTCACAGCCGGCTCGAACTGTCGAAGTACCACAGCCCCGCGGCGATCAGCGACGGGCCGCGCAACAAGCCGCACAACATTCTGGGCACACACCGCGTCATGTTCGCCGTCGACGACATCAAGGACACCCTTGCCCGCCTGCGCCCTCACGGCGCCGAACTCGTCGGCGAGCTCGCCCGGTTCGAGGACAGCTATCTGCTCTGCTACGTCCGCGGCCCGGAGGGCATCATCGTCGGACTGGCCGAGCAACTGCACTGAGAAGAAGCAACCGAACCACGCAGCCGAACGGCGCCGGGCGGTACCGGCCGATGAGCGGTACCGGCCGATCGCCGGCCGCCGCGGTTGCCGTACTTCGCTGCTGTACGGCACGGAAACGCAAGAAGCCCCGGATCTCTCCGGGGCCTCTTACCTGTGTGCACTCGGCAGGATTCGAACCTGCAACCTTCTGATCCGTAGTCAGATGCTCTATCCGTTAAGCTACGAGTGCTTGTGTGTTCTGTTGTGTTTGCTCTTCCTTCCGGGCTTTTCGGCCTGGTCGGCGTTGCGGGAACAACATTACATGACTGGCGGCGTGAGGCGAAATCCGTTTGTCGGACCCGGCCCGACCTGCGAAAACGACCCAGAAGCGGCCTCGGCGCAGGCCGGCGGCCACCCCGAAACGATCAAGGAACGAGCGAAGCCCCGGTCACTGCTGACCGGGGCTTCGGGATCTTCGGCGGAGGCGGAGGGATTTGAACCCTCGATGGGATTTAAGTCCCAAACCGCATTAGCAGTGCGGCGCCATAGACCGGACTAGGCGACGCCTCCAGCACAACCACCCGCGCGAGCGCGAATGGTGCGTGCAGATGATGACACAGCCGAGCGTGGTGTCACCAATCGCCCCCCACGGTACTAGGCGGAAAGGTCGGAGGGCAAAGCCCTTCTCGCGGCGCAACGTCACGGGGCGGGCGGCGTTAGAAGGGTGGGGCGCACGCCCCTGGCGGACGGAGTCTCGTCAGGACCCGTCAGGGCCCGTCGCGAACCGCCAGAGCTGGTCAGGATCTGCCGCCGAGGCCGATCAGGATCTGCCAGAGGTCATCAGGGCTCGTCAGCGTCAGTCAGCCGTCAGCGGGTTCCTCAGGGAAAGGGAAAGGGGCCCCCAAGATCGCTGCCAGTCCCCCAAGCCCTTCTCCAGTCCCTCTCCAGCCCTTCTCCAACCGCTCCTCCAACGCGTCCCTCCAGAATCCGCCCGCACCCCGTGGAGTTCCCCTTGTTGCGCCGTCTCGCCCTCACCGCCGTCTCCGCCGCCGCGTCCTTCGTCGCGCTGTCCGCCGCGCCCACGGCCGCCGCGTATGCCGAATCGCTGCCCCTCATGCCGCCGCCGGTCAGCGGTGCGGACGACGCCGACCATCTCACCGTGACCGTGCGCGACTCGGGCGGCGGTACGGACGGGACGTACGAGCTGGACTGTCATCCGGTGGGCGGCAGCCATCCCGACGCCCCGGCCGCCTGCGAGCAGTTGGACCGGAAGACCTCCTGGGGCAAGGGCCCCTTCGCGCCGGCTCAACCGGGCGGCATGTGCACGATGCAGTACGGCGGTCCGGCCACCGCGCGGGTCACCGGGACCTGGGCCGGGCAGCCCGTGGACGCGACGTACGAGCGCGGTGACGGGTGCGAGATCGCACGGTGGGACGCCCTGGTACCCGTGCTTCCGCGACTCGGTTCCTAGGCAGGACATGGATTAGGCAGGACATGGATATGGACAGGGCGCGGGCAGGGCATGGGCCGAACACGGACGGGGCAGGGGCGGAGCCGGCCCCGCTCGTGGTTCCGGCAGGTGGGATGGGTGGTCACAGCTTCTCCGTGTCTTCTGTCGTCGTTCTGCGTCCCATCTGCGTGCGACCTCCCTCTCATCCGGCGTCGCGAGCGCAACCACTGCCCGTAGACTCCCTCGCGTGACACGTCGCGGACCGGTTGGCAAGATGGCCCCCGCGGTCGGAAGGGTGCGGTAACAGGGAGGAAGCGTCTCGTGAGCAGCAGGCCATCCCGAGGCGCTGCTCGCCTCGCAGCCATACTCGACGCGCTTCCTGATGCGTTGGTGCTGGTCAACGCCAATGGAACGGTCGTCAACGCCAACACCATCGCCCTGGAGGCCTTCGAGGCCCCGGGCACCGCGTTGGTCGGGCGCGGGCTGCTCGATCTGCTGCCGCAGTTCGACTCCCGGCTCATCCCTGGCACCATGCGGCGGCCCGAGACCGTCGACGAGAGCGGCCGCACCAGGCCCACCCGGATGATCGCCCGCCGCACCGACGGCAGCGAGTTCCCGGTCGAGGTCACGAGCGCGAATCTTGAAAACGGGCAGCAGGCGTACGACGGTTACGGCTACACCAACGACGAGCTGCTGATGCTCGTCGTGCGCGACCTCTCCGGCACCGTCGACACCGAGGCCGAGCTCGCCCGTTCGCAGCGGCAGACGGAGATGATCCTGCGGGCCGCCTCCGAGGGTGTCGTGGGGACGGACACCGACGGACGGGTCGTCCTCGTCAACCCGGCCGCCGCGCAGATACTCGGCTTCCGGGCCAGCGACCTGGGCGGGCAGGAGCTCCACCCGCTGATGCTGCACTCGCGCGCCGACGGCGAGCCCTTCCCGTACGAGGAGTCGCCGCTCGCCGACACCCTGCGCTCCGGGCGCAAGCACCGGGTGCGCGGGCAGGTGGTCTGGTCCAAGAACGGCGACAAGGTGCCGGTCGACCTGACCACCGCACCCGTACGGGACGGTGACCAGCTCGTCGGGGCCGTGATGACCTTCACGGACCGGCGGGCGTACGACACGCTCGCCGAGGAGAAGGACGCCCAGGCCCAGCGGCACCAGGAGGAGCTCGACCGGACCGCCGAGGAGCACGCCGCGGAGCTGGTTTCGCTCCGCGAGCAGCACGGCAGGGAACTCGCCGAGCTGCACGAGGGGCACGAGGAGGAGCTGGCCGCGGGCGACGACCGGTACGCGGCACTCGGCGAGCGCGAGAAGGACCGGTACGAGGCGCTGTCCGCGCGGCACGAACAGTTGCTCGCCGTGCTGGGGCGCTCGCTGCGCGGGCCGCTGGATCAGCTGCGCAATCAGCTCGCGACCCTCGCCGCGGACGACGCCGGCCAGTTGTGGCCCGAGGCCAACCAGGTCCTGCACCACCTCTCGGCCGGCTACTCGCGCATCACCACGCTCGTCGACAACGTGCTCGCCTACCAGCGCCTGGACTCCGGGACCGAGGAGGTCACGCGTACCAAGGTGATGCTGGACGCGGTCGTCGCGGCCGGTGTCGACGGGGCGGTCGAGCTGATCGGCCCCGGGCGGGTGCAGTTCGCCGTGCACGCGCCGCCCATAGAGGCCGAGGTCGACGCGCGGCAGTTGGCGACCGCGCTCGCGCATCTGGTCGCCGACGTCGCCGGCGTCGACTCGACGGGCAACGCGCCCGTCTCGGCCGGCGGCTACATGGACAACACGGTCGTCGTCGCGGCGGCGCAGCGCGGTGAGGTCGTACGGATCGAGGTGCGCGGGCCGTACGCCGGGGGAGACCCGGTGCACGAGCCGATCGTGCGGGGCATCGTGCGCGCCCACGGTGGGGTGCTGCAGACGCATGAGGTGCCGGGGATGAGCGGCAGTGCGTTCGTTCTGGAGGTGCCGATCGGGGGTGGTGCCGGGGCGGTTCCGGCTCCCGGTACGGACGCGGGCGTGGGTGCCGGTGTGGCTGTGATCGCGGGGTCGGACGGAGGCTCGGGCCCGGTTCCGGATGGCGGCGGGTCCGGGGGTCCGGCGGCCGGCGGGGTCGGTTCCGCGCTCGCGCTGCCCGAGCAGGCCTCGCCTCAGGGGGGCGGGCGGCGGCGGGCTCGGCGGGCTTCTGTCGATGCCTTCCTGGAGAGCGGGGACGTGCCCTCGACCGAGACGGCCGTGCCCACCGGGCGGCGCAGGCGGGCCGCCGGGGACGGGGCGCAGGAGGCGCTCGCGGCTCAGGGCGTGCAGGATCCCGCCGATGACGGCGCGGACGGTTCCGGTGGGACCGGGCGGCGGCGCGGGCGGCCGAGTCCGGCCGAAGGCGACGGGGTCGCCGAGGGCGCGGTCGTGACCGCTGCCGAGCACGCGGCCGGTGCCGCGGCCACGGGGCTCGGCGCGACGGTGCCTCCGCAGGGTGTGCCCGCGCCCGGTGGCGGACAGCGTGCGCGGGGAGACGTCGAGCGGCAGGCGCTGCCGGCGGCGCTGCCCGCGGCTCCGTCTGTTGCACCGGATGGGAGTGCGGCTCCGGATGGCGTCGGTGGCGGGGCTCAGCCGAGCGGACGGCGTCGCAGGGCACTGGCCGCCGCGGCGGAGCGTGCGGCGGCTCAGGACGCCGGCCCTCGTGCGGTGTTCGCGCTGCCGCCGGCCGAGGCGGACCGCTCTCCCGAGTACGCCGCTCAGTACGCCGAAGGTCACGGTGCCGAAGGTCACCGCGCCGAAGGCCACGGTCAGGCCGACGACGGGCGTCACGATGTGGCGTTGCAGAACCCGGCCGACGACCACACACCACCCCAGCCGCATCCTCTGCAGGCCCCCAACGGGCGTCGGCGGGCTCGGCGCGGACCTGCCGAGACAGGCGGGGCAGGCGGGGCGGATGGAGCTGCCGGGGCACCGGCGGAGACAGCTGGAGTTTCGGCGGCCAGGGTTCCCGGACAGCAGGGGCTGCCGCAGGGACAAGGAGTTCAGGGAGTTCCCGGGCAAGGCATCCCTGGGTATGCAGGCTCCACGCAAGGTGCCCCTGGTGCTCCCGGCCAGGCCGTGTCGGTTCCAGGCCAGGCCGTGTCGGTTCCCGGGCAGGGTGTGCCCGGGCAACTGCCCCCCGCGCAGGGAGTCCCCGTACCGGAAGTCGCCGTACCGGGCGTTCCCGGCACGCACCCTCAGGTTGCCCCCGGCCAGCCCGTATCCGTGCCTTCCCAGGGAACCCCGGGCCAGAGCGTCCCCGCTCAGGGCGTTCCAGGTCAGGGCGTTCCTGTTCCCGGACAAGCCGTTCCCGCCCAGGGCGTGCCCCAGCCGGGCGCCCCGGGCCAGGCGCTCCCCCCGCAAGCCGCTCCCGGCCAAGCCGCACCCGCAGCTCCCCCGGCCCCCGCGAGTCCCGCGGCTTCGGCACCTTCGGCAGCTGCTTCCGCGGGCGGAGTACCGGCACCGGGCACTCCCGCCCAGGGCAGCCCCGCAGCCGCGCCGCAGGCCGACCAGCCGCAACCGCCCCAGGCCGCTGCCGCGGCAGCGGCCCAGCAGCCGTGGCCGGGCACGGCCGACGGCCTGGCCGGTCCGGAGCACAACCCGGTCCCGGCCCCCGAGCAGCCCCGCGCGGCCCAGCCCCTCCCCGCAGAGGCCGCCGCGCCGCCCATCGACCCCAACTCGACGCAGGGGCGCGCGATCAGCGTGCGCACTCTCGGGCAGGGTGTCCCCTTCGGCCGGCGTATGAACGACGCGCAGCAGCCCCGGCCGAGCCAGCCCGCGCCCGCGGCGCCCCAACCGCTGCCTCAGGCGCAGGCCCAAGGCCAGGCCCAGCCCGCGGCGCAGGCGGGAGCCGCGCCGCAGCCGCAGGCCCCGACGCCTCCCCCGAACGCGACCAACGGTTCCGGTCGGCGCCGGAAGCTCGGCACCCGCCCCGAGCCTGTCGCCGAGCAGGCGGAGGCCGCGGCCCGTCCGCACCCACAGACCGGACCACAGTCCCGGCTGGCCAATACCACCGAGGGCACCGGCCGTTCGTACGCCATAGGAGCTCCCGACGAGAACGCCGACGAAGGTCCGGAGCCGCTCGACGGTCCCGGCGGTGCGGTCGAGGTCGCGAACCGGCCGCAGCCGCAGCCGATGGACGACGAGCTGCCCCCCGAGCCGCTGGACAATCCGCGCCGGCTGCTCGTCTGGCCCGCGCCGGACGTCACCACCCAGCAGGCGCTGAGCGACCGCGGCTATCGGCCCGTCATCGTGCACTCGCGCGAGGAGGTCGACGCGCAGATCGCCGCCTTCCCGGCCGCGCTCTTCGTCGACCCTCTCACCGGTCCCATCACGCGTACGGCGCTCCAGTCACTGCGCCAGGCCGCCGTCGCCGCGGAGGTGCCGGTCCTGGTGACGGCGGGCCTGGGCCTGGCGACGCGCGAGGCGGCGTACGGCGCCGACCCCGCCGTACTCCTCAAGGCTCTCGCCCCTCGTGACAGCGACCAGCACCCGCCGCGCGTCCTGCTCATCGAGGAGCACGCGGAGATCGCGCTCGCGCTGACCTCGACCCTGGAGCGCCGCGGGATGCAGGTGGCACGCGCCTCGTCCGACGCGGACGCTGTCACGCTGGCCGGGCAGATGCGGCCGAACCTGGTCGTGATGGACCTGATGCAGGTACGCCGCCGACGTGCCGGAATCGTCGACTGGCTGCGCGCGAACGGACAGCTCAACCGCACGCCGCTCGTCGTCTACACCGCCGCCGTCGACCCGACCGAACTCCCGCGCCTGGCCGCGGGGGAGACGGTGCTGTTCCTGGCCGAACGGTCGACGAGTGCCGAAGTACAGAGTCGGATCGTGGACTTGCTGGCACGGATCGGTACGAACTAGGTCGTTTCTGATGGCTCTTGTGCGGTGGGTGGATCAGCTTCTGGTCCGGGCAGGCGTCGGGCATGGTACGGCGACATGAACTGACCGATGCGCAGTGGCAGAAGATCGAGTCCTTGCTGCCGGCTAACGGTCGGCCTGGCGGGCAGTGGTCCGATCACCGGACGGTGGTCAACGGGGTGTTGTTCCGGGCCCGTACCGGGGTGCCCTGGCCGGACCTGCCGGGGCGGTACGGGCCCTGGCAGACCGTCTATGAACGGCATCGCCGCTGGTCGGCGGACGGTACCTGGCAGCGGATCCTGGCCGAGCTGCAGATCGAGGCCGATGCCGGCGATCCGGATGGCGCCCTGGCCCGCGAGCGGGAGCGGGAGCGGGAGTGGGCGGTGAACATCGACTCCACCTCTTGCCGGGCTCATCAGCATGCGGCCGGGGCCCGGCACCGGCCGCCGCGCGACTTCCCGGAAAAGGGGGCGGGGCGCGTGTGGAGGCCGATGGGCGGGAGGCACTGGGGCGCTCACGGGGCGGGCCGACCACCAAGGTCCATCTGCTGGCCGACGACCGGGCCCGCCCGCTGACCTGGCTCACCTCGCCGGGCCAGCGGGGCGACAGCCCCATGCTCCTGCCGGTGCTGGAGACGCTGCGCGTTCCTCGCCGCGGACCCGGCCGCCCGCGCCGCCGCCCGGACCGGGTGCGCGGCGACAAGGCGTACTCCAGTCGCGACAACCGTGCCTACCTGCGCCGTCGGGGCATCAAAGCGACCATCGCGGAGCCGGACGACCAGCGGGCCCACCGCCGCAACCGTGGCCGGGCCGGCGGCCGTCCGCCCGCCTTCGACAAGACCCAGTACCGGCGGCGCAGCGCGGTCGAGCGCTGCGTCAGCAAGTGGAAACAGTTCCGGTCCGTGGCCAGTCGCTACGACAAGCGTGACTACATCTTCAACGGCACCCTCACCATCACCGCGATCCTCATCTGGCTCCGCGACACCGTCCAAGAGCCATCAGAAACGACCTAAGCGTGTGCAGACGTGGGTTGGGGCACTGTTTCACGTGAAACAGTGCCCCAACCCACGGACTGACTGGCCCAAAGCTCATCAGAAAGCAGGCAGTTCAGCAGAGCAGACCGTCAGATCTGCGTGACGTCCATCTCGCCCTGCGCGTACTTCCTGCGCAGTACCTTCTTGTCGAACTTGCCGACGCTCGTCTTCGGCACCGCCTCGATGATCGTCCAGCGCTCGGGGAGCTGCCACTTGGCGATCTTGCCGTCGTCGGCGAGGAAAGCGCGCAGGGACTCGAAGTCGGCGCTGGAGCCTTCCTTCAGCACGACGGTGGCGAGAGGACGTTCGCCCCACTTGTCGTCCGGGACTGCGACAACAGCGGCTTCGACGACGTCCGGGTGGGCCATGAGGGCGTTCTCCAGGTCGACCGAGGAGATCCACTCACCGCCGGACTTGATGACGTCCTTGGCGCGGTCGGTGAGGGTCAGGAAGCCGTCGGGGCTGATCGTGCCGACGTCGCCGGTCTTGAGCCAGCCGTCCTCGCTGAACTTGTCGGCGGGACGCAGGACTTCGGCGTCCTGACCGCCGTAGTACGCGCCGGCGACCCACGGGCCGCGCACCTCCAGCTCCCCCGCCGACTCGCCGTCCCACGGCAGCCGCTCGCCGCCCGGACCGGTCAGCCGGGCCTCGACGCCCGCCGGGAAACGGCCCTGCGTGAGACGGTACGCGAACTCCTTGTCCGTACCGACCGCGTCGGCCGGAGGCCGTGCGATCGTGCCGAGCGGCGAGGTCTCCGTCATGCCCCAGGCGTGGCAGACACGCATGCCCAGCTCGTCGAAGGCCTTCATGAGCGCGGGCGGACAGGCGGAGCCGCCGATGGTGACCTGGGTCAGCGAACTGACGTCCCGGGGCTTGGCCTTGAGCTCCCCGAGCAGCCCCTGCCAGATGGTCGGGACGGCGGCCGCGTGCGTCGGGCGCTCGCTCTCGATCATCTCGGCGAGCGGGCCGGGCTGGAGGAACCGGTCCGGCATCAGCACGTTCACGCCGGTCATGAACATCGCGTGCGGCAGCCCCCAGGCGTTCACATGGAACTGCGGGACCACGACGAGGGACGTGTCCGCGTCGGTGAGACCCATGGACTGGGCCATGTTGACCTGCATCGAGTGCAGGTAGATGGAGCGGTGCGAGTAGATGACGCCCTTGGGGTCGCCGGTGGTGCCGGAGGTGTAACACATGGCCGCGGCCTGGCGCTCGTCGAGCTCCGGCCAGTCGTAGCTGTCCGGCTTGTCCGCGATCAGGTCCTCGTACTCGTGCACCTGGACCGTCGCCCCGGCGAGCAGCGAACGGTCGCCCGGCCCGGAGATGACCACGTGCTCGACCGACTTGAGGTGCGGCAGCAGCGGCGCGAGCAGCGGAAGCAGCGACCCGTTGGCCACGACCACCTTGTCGTCGGCGTGGCTGACGATCCAGACAAGCTGCTCGGGGGGCAGCCGGAGGTTGAGCGTGTGCAGGATCGCGCCCATGGCGGGGATGGCGTAGTACGCCTCGACATGCTCGGCGTTGTTCCACATCAGCGTCGCGACCCGGTCGTCGTCACGGACGCCCAGGTCTTCGCGCAGCGCGTGCGCCAGCCGGGCCGCCCGGACTCCGATCTCGGCGAAGGAACGCCGCTGCGGCTCACCCTCACCGGTCCAGGTGATCACCTGCGACGATCCGTGGATGGTTGACCCGTGGGTCAGAATCCTCGAGATCAGCAGCGGTACGTCCTGCATCGTGCTCAGCACGGCGTCCTCCCGGGGGCGACATTGCCTACGCGGTAGTAAGGGTTGGGCTGATTCTGCTCACATACCGCTCGGTATGTCACTAGTACCGAGAATGATCGATCAAGGACAGGCCTCTCAGGCCGTCACAGGCGTCCCGCTGCTCGCACGCGGCTTCCACGACGGTGCCCTGCCGGTCAGCGGACAGGACCGAGTTCGGGGTCCTCACGAAGCTTGCCCAGTGCACGCGACACCGCCGACTTGACCGTGCCGATCGACACGTCCAGCACCTCCGCCGTCTGCGCCTCACTCAGGTCCTCGTAGTACCGCAGTACGACCATCGCCCGCTGCCGCGCCGGCAACTTCATGATCGCGCGCCACATCGCGTCGTGCAGCGCCTGCTGCTCCGCCGGGTCCCCGGCAGGCGGAGCCTCCGGCTCCGGCAGTTCGTCGCACGCGAACTCGTCGACCTTCCGCTTCCGCCACTGCGACGTCCGCGTGTTCAGCAACGCCCGCCGCACATAACCGTCGAGCGCCCGGTGATCCTCGATGCGCTCCCAGGCGACGTACGTCTTCGTCAGCGCGGTCTGCAGCAGGTCCTCCGCGTCGCTCGGATTCGCGGTGAGCGAGCGCGCGGTACGCAGCAGCACCGGTTGGCGAGCCTTCACGTACGAGGAGAACGACGGGTACGCAAGGGTCCGCGTCGCCGCATTCGAAGCGCTGGTGCAGACGGTTGTGGTCATAGCTCCACGCTAGGAGTGCCCCCTACTCCAGCGGATCGGCCGCAGGTCCCGAAGCCGTGTCCGCCTCAGGTTGTAGGAAGGGGGTTGACCCCACCTCCTGAAGGTGGACGCCAGGGCCCGGCACCCTGAGGGTTCACCCCTGAGAGACGGCTCCCCTGGTAGTACCCCGGGACCCGGAGTGGTCCCGGGGCAGTAGGGCCTCGCTCCGCGACGGTTCCGGGGGACCAGGGAGGTGCCACTGCCGCGCAGTACACACGTGCGGGGCGAGGACCGCGCCGCGGGGCAGCCGCACCGAGACTCGGCGACAACCCTGCCCAGCCTCCCCGGACTTCACTCGGACCCTGACCGTCACCCCCGGCCATTCCGGGGACCGCGGGGTCCGCAGATCCGCGGGTCCGCCGGGCCGGCCGGGTCCGCCAGGGCCGCCAGAGCCGCCAGGGCCGCCAGGGCCGCCAGGGCCGCCAGGGCCGCCAGGGCCGCCAGGGAAGGCAACACCTCCCTCCGGGAGCGGGAGCCCCGGGACAACTCGTCCCCGTCAGCCGATGCGCGCGACCGGCGCGTGCACCAGGTTGCGGTCGATCAGAAGCGTGCGGCCACCGTGCCGCTCACGTGCGTTCCCCGCGTACTGGTGAATGCGCCGCGCCGGCACCCACGCGGACGGCCGCAGCACGGGTTCCCGGTACAGACCGGCCCGTACTCCCCACCGCGCGAACCACATCACCGACGGAAGATCCCGCACCCCCGCCCGCCGTGCACTCTCCATGTGCCGGACCCCGGACTCGGCGCTGCTGTAGAACCCCGGCAGATACCCCCGTCGCCACACCTCCCGGTCCCAGCCCCGCACGAACAGGAGCGTGGATCGAGCACACCTCTTGTTCCGGTACCCATAAGCCTCCATGTCCAGGTAGATCGGGCTGCCCGGCCGAATACCGAGCGCCGCCGCCTTCCGTACCGCGTCGCGCGCCTCCGCCGTCCCCTGCCGCCAGGGGTGCCGGCCGATGCGTACGTTCCTCTTGTGCTCCGCGAACACACAGGTCGCCTGCGAGCCCACGTACAGCGGCAGCACCTGCCAGCCCTGCCCCCGCACCGCCCTCATCCATCGGTGGCTCAGATGCGGCTGCGCCCGGCAGGCCCGCCCGCGCCCGCCGATGTAGACCCCCACCGCCCGGTACCGCGACGCCCGCCAACGCCGCATGGTCTCCGCGGACGGCGCGAGACAGGTGTCGAACGCGCGGCCCTTGAAGACGGGCGCCTTGGGCCGTGCCCGGGGATCCGGGGCGTGAGCAGCCACCTCACCGCCAGCCCCGGCACCGGCACCGGCTCCACTGTTGGCCCCCGGTGGGCCGGAGGCACCCGCCCGGCCTGCCCCTCCCACGGCTCCCGCGGCTCCCGGTGTCCACGGGCCCGCCTCCGCCGGTGGTGCCGCGGTGAGCCCCAGCAGGAGCAGCACGAACCCGAGTCCGACGGTCACCCTTTGACGACGCAGCCAACGCATAGGGCGAGTGAACGGTCCCGCACCGGCCCCCGGCCCAGGACACGCACCGCGTTCATCCGTCCGCCCCCGGAATCAGCCCCGATCGTCCGAACCCAGGATCAGCCCCGACGTGGGAACCCCTGTCCCCGCGGTCACCATGACCCGACGGGCGCCGGGTATCTGGTTCACGGACGTCCCGCGCAGTTGCCGTACCCCCTCCGCCACGCCGTTCATCCCGTGCAGATACGCCTCCCCGAGCTGCCCTCCATGCGTGTTCAGCGGCAGCCTCTCCTCGGCGACGAAGTCCGCGGCCTCACCCGGCTTGCAGAACCCGAACTCCTCCAGCTGCATCAGCACGAACGGCGTGAAGTGGTCGTACAGAATCCCCACGTCGATCCCGGCCGGCGTCAGCCCCGACGTACGCCACAGCTGCCGCGCCACCACGCCCATCTCCGGCAGCCCGGTCAGGTCGTCCCGGTAGAAGCTGGTCATCTGCTCCTGCGCCCGTCCCGCGCCCTGGGCGGCCGCGGTGATCACGGCGGGCGGATGCGGCAGGTCGCGCGCCCGCTCCACCGAGGTGACGACGAGGGCCTGGCCGCCGTCGGTCTCCTGGCAGCAGTCCAGCAGCCGCAACGGCTCGACGATCCAGCGCGAGGCGGCATGGTCGGCGAGCGTGATCGGTTTGCCGTGGAAGTACGCCGCCGGGTTGGTCGCCGCGTGCTTCCGGTCGACCACCGCCACATGTCCGAACGCCTCGGGCGTCAGTCCGTACGTGTGCAGATACCGCTGGGCCGCCATCGCCACCCATGACGCGGGGGTGAGCAGGCCGAAGGGCAATGACCAGCCGAGCGCGGCGCCCTCAGCCGACGGCTCCCGGCGCTGCACACCGGAACCGAATCTCCGACCCGACCGCTCGTTGAACGCCCGGTAGCAGACCACCACTTCGGCCACCCCCGCGGCCACCGCGAGCGCGGCCTGCTGGACGGTCGCGCAGGCCGCCCCGCCCCCGTAGTGAATCCGCGAGAAGAAGGACAGCTCTCCCATACCGGCCGCCTGTGCCACGGTGATCTCCGGGCTGGTGTCCATCGTGAACGTCACCATCCCGTCCACATCGGCCGCCGTGAGCCCCGCGTCGTCGAGCGCGGCCCGCACAGCCTCCACCGCAAGCCGCAGCTCACTGCGTCCCGAGTCCTTGGAGAACTCGGTGGCCCCGATCCCGACGATCGCCGCCCGTCCGCCTAGGCTGTCCCTCGTCCGTACGCTCATGACCGGCCCCCGGACCCGTCCGAAGCCGCGGCGCCGACACCGGCCGTGTCCTCCGCCGGAACCGCACCCGAGGCCGCCCCGGCAGCCGAGTCCTCCCCGGCAACCATGCCGGCCACCGGGAGAGTGACCGTCACCGTCCCCGTGACGTGTCTGCCGATGCCGTTGCTCCCGACGACCCGCACCGTCGCCCTGTCGCCCACGACCTCCTCCACCGTGCCGGTCAACACCATCGTGTCGCCCGGGTAGTTG
This sequence comes from Streptomyces sp. NPDC050704, assembly GCF_040654355.1. Taxonomy (NCBI): domain Bacteria; kingdom Bacillati; phylum Actinomycetota; class Actinomycetes; order Kitasatosporales; family Streptomycetaceae; genus Streptomyces; species Streptomyces sp. NPDC050704. The sequence goes on from NZ_JBFAHW010000010.1 coordinate 75,133, forward strand.
GGGGCGCCCAGTCTGATCGACACCCCGCGCAGCACGGCCCCGGACCCGAAGTAGTCGGTGATGTAGCGGCCGACCAGCCCGTTGGTCGTCAGGATGTTCATGAAGATGTCCGGCGAACCCTTCTGCCGCGCGAGCTCCGCGTCGTGGTGCACGTCCTGGTAGTCGCGCGACGCGATCGCCCCGGCGACGATGAGTGTGCGGGTGATCTCGATCTCCAGCGGCGGCAGTTCGTCCCCTGCCCGCACCGGGCCGACGTCGGTGTTCACGCGTCCCCCTCTCCGTGCACGATCAACTCGCCCAATTCCTGGAGCACTTCGCTCCCGCAGCCCAGATACGCGTCCAGCTGCCGCCCCCACAGAAAGTGCCGGTGCACGGGATGGTCGAGATCGGCCCCCGTGCCGCCGTGCAGATGCTGCCCCGTGTGCACGACACGCTGCCCCGCCTCCGACGCCCACCAGGCGGCGGTCAGCGCGTGCGTGGCGTAGTCCAGCCCTTCGTCACGCCGCCACGCTGCTTCGTACGCCGTGACCCGTATCGCCTCCGTGTCCATGTACGCGTCCGCCGCCCGGAGTTGGACTCCCTGCTTGGCCGCGAGCGGTCGCCCGAACTGCTCACGGCTGTTGGTGTGGGCCACCGCGCGGGCCACCGAACCCGCGCACACCCCGGCCTGCAGCCCCGCGAAGGCGGTACGAGCGGTGGCGAGCACATCGTCGTACGCCCCGGCGTCGTCCGCGTCCGGGCCGCCGAGCCGCTCGCCCGGAGTGCCGTCCAACGTCAGCCGCCCCGCCGACCAAGGCGCCGTCAGCTCGACGGGCTCGCACCGCGCATCGGCGGTCCGCACCAGCCACAGTCGGCGTTCGTCGTCCGCGACCAGGACGTGCGTGGCGTCGCCGAGCCACGGCACCACAGGGACAACACCGCTCAACTCCCCGGACACGCCCGCCTTTACGACAGCGGCAGCTTCGGGCAGCGCCCCGCTCACCACCACCGTCCCGTCGCCCATCCCCGGCAGCAGCCGCTCTCGCTGCTCCGCCGAACCGTGTGCCGACACCGCCAGCAGCCCGTACACGGCGCTCACCGCGAACGGCACCTGCGCCGTCGTCCGCCCCTGTTCCTCCAGCAGGAGCACCAGCCCGAGAAGGCCTGTGTCCTCGACGGCGGCCAGAAGCCCGGCCTCGCACAGTGCCTTCCACAGCTCGGCGTCACTGCCCGTCCCGGCGGCAGCCAGTCGCTCGGGTGTGGACAGGTCGCCGAAGATCCGCGCCGCCAGGTCACGAGCCGCCGTCTGCTCCTCCGTGGGCGTGAAGTCCATGTCAGCCACCGCTCCCCTCGACGGCGCGGAAGAGCGGCAGCTCCAGCTCCTCGTCCACCCGCTCGAATTCCAGCCGCACCGGCATCCCGATCCGCACCCGGTCGTACGGCACCCCCACCACGTTGCTGATCATCCGCACGCCCTCGGCAAGCTCGATGAGCCCGACCGCGTACGGCCTGGCCACGTGCGGTCCGGACGCGGACGACCCGGACGCGGACGACCTGGACGGGCCGAACGGGCCGGACGCGGCCGCGCCATGATCGGGCCCGGAGAAGGCCGGGAAAGGCGGGTGATGCATCACCACGTACGAGTAGACGATCCCCTCACCGGCCGCCTCGACGGTGTCCCACTCCAGGCACCCGCACGCGTTGCACCCCGGCAGCCAGGGAAAGCGGAGCGTCTTGCATCCGTCGCAGCGCTGGATGAGCAGCCGGTGCCGGGACACGCCCTCCCAGAAGCCGGCGTTGTCGCGGTTGACGACGGGGCGAGGACGCCGGGGGCGTACATCCTTCGCGCCCGCCTCCCCAGCCGCCGGTCCCGCCCGTTCCGCCGACTCCTCCGAGGCCCCGGTAGTCCCTCTAGCCCCGGTAGTGCTGGTAGCCCCTGTAGCGCCGGTGACCGCGATGGTCCTGGTGGGCCCCAACGCCGCCGCCCCTCTCCCTGCCACCGCCCCTGCCCCCGCCTTGGACGCCGTCTCCGCTCCCCTTGGAATCGCCCCCGCCGTCTCCGTAGTACTCGCTCTCCGCGCCGCAGGCACGTACTTGAGGATCCGGAACCGGTGCGTCCCCGCCGGCTCACCGCCCGCCCGTACATCCATCCGCGTCGTGACGAAGTACCCCGTCCCCAACTTGGTCGTCTTGCGCTCGGAGACCGACTCGATCACCGCGTCGAAGGTGATCTCATCCCCTGGCCGCAGCGGCCGCAGATACTCCTGCTCGCAGTCGGTGGCGACGACCGACGTGTACCCCGCGCCGTCGAGCAGCCCGAGCAACTCGTCGTACGCCTCGGAACGCCCTCGCCCTCCGCCCCCGTGCCCGGACAGACCCCCCATCGTCCACGCCTGGAGCATGGTGGGCGGCGCTACGGCGTCCGGCCCCGCATACGCCGGATTCGTGTCTCCCATCGCCTCGCACCAGTGCCTGATCATCGGCTCGTTGACCAGGTCCTTGCCGACACCCCCGACGGCGGCCGCCCGCCCCTCGTACGCCTTCAGCCGCGCGTACACGTCCTCATGGCCGCCCCGGCTCTCAGCCGCACCCTCGCTCCTCACGACCGTGCCCTCTCCGCTCGAAGCCGCGCCGTCTCCCGCCGCCACCGCCCCGGACCTCGAACTCACCGCCGCCCCCTCACCATGCCGAGCCGCATCGTCGCCACGATCTCCCGCTGCACCTCGCTCACGCCGCCCCCGAACGTGTTGATCTGCGCCGCCCTGTTCATCCGCTCCAGCTCGCCGTCCCCGAACACACCCGGCGAACCGGAGCGCACCAGCGCGTCCGCTCCCACAATCTCCTGACACATTCGGTACACCGCGACCGCCGATTCGGTTCCCGCGAACTTCACGCCACTCGCATCGCCCGGGGCCGGCCCACCGGCCCCGGCGTCACCCACCAAACGCCAGCTGAGCAGGCGCGTTGCCGCCAGCCGGGCATGCACCTCGGCCAGCCTCGACCGCACCCACGGCTCGTCAACCCGGCGCCGCCCCGTCACCGGATCGGGTGTGCGGGCAGCGGTCAGCGCGACGGCGTAGAAGTCCTCGGCCTGCATGCCGATCGCCGCGAGCGCGACCCGCTCGTGGTTCAACTGGTTGGTGATGAGCCCCCAGCCGCCGTTCTCCTCACCGACGAGGTTCGCGGCCGGGACCCGGATCCCGTCGTAGTACGTGGCCGTCGTGGTCAGCCCGCCCACCGTCTCGATCGGCGTCCACGAGAAACCGGGGGCGTCGGTGGGCACGAGCAGGATCGAGATGCCCCGGTGCTTGGGCGCGTCAGGGTCCGTACGGCAGGCGAGCCAGATCCAGTCGGCGTGCTGGGCGTTGGAGGTGAAGACCTTCTGCCCGTCGACGAGCCACTCACCGCCACCACCGTTCCCGCCACCACCGTTCCCGCCGCCGCCACTGTCAGGGCTGCTCCCGGGCCCGGGAGCGATTCCGGTCCCGCCCCCCACCCGCACAGCCCGCGTCCGAAGCGACGCCAGATCCGTCCCCGCGGACGGCTCGCTGTACCCGATCGCGAACACGAGTTCCCCGCGCACGATCCGCGGCAGGAAGAAGTCCTTCTGCTCCTCGGTGCCGTACTTCATGAGCGTCGGCCCGACCGTGTTCAGCGTGACCATGGAAACCGGAGCGCCTGCTCGATACGCCTCGTCGAAGAAGACGAACTGCTCGTCGGCGCCGCGCCCCTGACCCCCGTACGCGACGGGCCAGCCCAGCCCCAGCCACCCGTCGGCGCCGATCCGGCGCAGCAGCGCGCGTTGTCGGCGCGCGTCGGCGGTCGGCGGCCCGTCCGGCATCAGGTCCCGGAAATACGCACGGAGTTCGGCGCGCAGTCGTCGCTGGCGCTCGGTGGGGGCGAGATGCACGACGACGGCCCTCCCGGACCTCGTACGAACAAGGGTTTCTGACTGTCCGTCAGATACGTGCGACTGTCAAGGTCACAGACCTCGGCCACCCCGAGCCGCGCGGGCGCGCGAAAACGTCTGCGCGGCGGCACCGAAGCACCGCCGCGCAGACGCGTTACCACCCCACAAAGCACCCCACGAGGGAGGCGTACGACCGCCGGGGGTCTCCAGTCCCCGGCAGTCGCCGGCTCACCAGAGGTTGGTGAAGTTGACGGCGGTGTTCTCGTTCGACTGGTCGATGGCCGTGAACGCGGAGCCGTTCACCTGAGCCGTGTTGCTCTGGTTCGAGGCGCCGGAGCCGACGGCCTGCTGCTGTGTCGTGGACGACGTCCCGTAGTTGTCGCCACCGACACCGCTGCCGCTGACCGTCGCCACAGCCGCGTTCGATCCGTTGTCCGCGAAGGCGCCGTTGTCGGCCGCCGCGACACCCGAGAAGAGGGCGGCCGCGAGCGGCAGGGCTGCTACAGCGGCGAGAACGCGGGCGGTACGGATGCTTGCCATGTCTATTCCTCCAGAAGCGGAAGTACGCACCAGCCAGGGCCGGCTAAGTACGGCTTGTTCCCAGGCAGTTGGCCGACCGCCTCGGTGTGTGTCACAACGTCGCGAGATCAGGATTGCCCACCGAATCCCCGGCGAACCACCCCGGAAGCCACTATTCGCTCGCAAGCGTGAGGACATGTCGATAAACCCCCTTCACGCCCCCTAAACCGCAGTTCAGGACGGTACGGGCCGCTCAACCCCATACGCCGCAAGGGATGAAGCGTTCCGGCACATTTTCGGCCAATCTCTCCGGGCCGGTTTCACCCCGTCCGTCGGACGCCCCTCTCCATCCACCGGACGACCCCCTCCACCTCCGCACCCGCCTCGCCTCGCTCCGCCCGCCCCGCCTCACCCGGGCCTCCAGGACCGAGCCGCCCTCTTCCTTTTTTCGAACACTCGTACGAACATGGAGTCATGGCCACCATCGACCGGCAGGCCACGACGCTGGCCCTCGCACACGCCCTGTCAGCCGCCGAACGCGGACTGGCCGTCATCCCGCTGTCCCGGACCAAGCTCCCGGCGCTGCGCTCACCGCACCGCGACGACCCGACGGCACCGCCCTGCCACGGCGAGTGCGGCCGCTTCGGGCACGGTGTGTACGACGCCTCGACCGATCCACGGCGCATCCGCGAGCTCTTCGCCGCCGCCCCCTGGGCCACCGGCTACGGCATCGCCTGCGGCCTGGAGCCGCACCACCTCATCGGCATCGACCTCGACACCAAGTCGGGTACGGACTCGTCGTCCGCCCTCCGCGAGCTGGCCCTGCGCCACCTGTTCACGATCCCCGCCACGGTCGTCGTGGTGACCCCCAGCGGTGGCCGGCACGTCTGGCTGAGCGGCCCGCCCGACGTCGTCGTCCCCAACTCCGCGGGGCGCCTGGCCCCCGGCATCGACATCAGGGGCGCCGGCGGCTACCTCGTAGGACCCGGCTCACGTACCGAACACGGCGTCTACAGCACGGCTCCGGGCACCGCCCACCTGTCACCCGCCCCCTGCCCTCCGTCCCTCCTGCGCCTGCTCATGCCGCCGCCCCGCAGCCACCACCCCACCCCGGCATCGACGGGCCAACACGGCCAGGGCCTCGTCCAGTTCGTCCTCGCCGCCCACGAGGGCCAGCGCAACACCCGCCTCTTCTGGGCCGCCTGCCGCGCCTACGAGAACGGCATCGGCCCCAACCTCGTCGCTCCCCTGGTCGACGCCGCCATCCACACCGGCCTCACCGAACGCGAGGCACGCGCCACCATCGCCTCGGCGGCCCGGATGACGGGACACCATCCCTGAGGGGCCATCGAGCGAAGGGGAAGGCGGTGAACATGGACCGAGCGAACGGCAGGCTGCCCCCATGACCACCGCATCGGACCCCAAGGCCGACCTTCACTTCTACCTGCAGTCCGCCCGCGATGCCCTGCTGTGGAAGCTCGAAGGGCTCTCGGAGTACGACATCCGCCGCCCGCTGACACCGACCGGCACCAACCTCCTGGGCCTGGTCAAGCACGTGGCCAGCATGGAGTTGGGCTACCTCGGGGACACCTTCGGGCGCCCGTCCGGCGAGCCGCTGCCCTGGCTGGAGGACGGCGCTGAGACCAACGCGGACATGTGGGCCACCGCCGACGAGTCGCGCGAGCACATCGTGGGCCTCTACCGCCGGGCGTGGTCGCACTCGGACGCGACGATCGACGCGCTGGAGCCGGACGCGATCGGCAAGGTGCCGTGGTGGCCGAGCGACAGGGACGAAGTGACGCTGCATCACGCCGTGGTACGCATGATCGCCGAAACACACCGGCACGCCGGGCACGCCGACATCGTCCGGGAACTGATCGACGGCGCCGCGGGAATGAACAAGGGCAACGACAGCATGGCGCCCGGGGACTCGGCGTGGTGGGAGTCCTATCGGGGCCGACTGGAGAAGGCGGCAAGGCAGTCATCTGATTCGGCATAGGTTTCGGCCCGGGACAAGGGCGGAGTGCCTGGCTCCTGACGGGCTGCGGACGCTGTTTCAGCGGGTGATGCCCTATCCCGGCACCCTTCCTATGGTCGGCCGTCCAAGTGGCCCGGCCGCTCACCCGCCAGAACACCTCGGTCCGACGGCCCAAACGCCTCGGATGCCTCGGATCTGCGCCCTACTCCCACCCATAGGGGACCAGCGAGCTCTCTCATAGAACCGGCCGGGTCTCTCATGGAACCGGCCAAGCCGATCCGGTTCGGGGACCCGGTCCCCATCGACTCGGGACCCGGTCCACGCGCGGCCACGGCGGCCCGCCCCTGGCCCATACAAGTTGGAAGGGGTGCCCCTGGTCCGGGACGCCCCTTCTGACCAGCACATACGCAGAGCCGCTGCGGTGGGTGTGGGATTTGAACCCACGGTGACATCGCTGCCACGACGGTTTTCAAGACCGTTCCCTTAGGCCGCTCGGGCAACCCACCCCGCGCCGATCACAGATCGGCGCGGGAACAAGACTAACGGGTCAGCTGTCGCCCTTGCGCTCGCCCAAGGTCACTTCGGCCGTCTGCTGCTTGCCGTCGCGGGTGAAGGTGAGCTTGACCGTGTCTCCGGGCTGGTGGGTCCAGATCTCGCCGATGAGGGTGGGGCCGCTGTCGATCACCCTGTCGTCGAGCTTGGTGATGACGTCGCCGGGCTTGAGGCCGGCCTTGTCGGCGGGGCCGTTCGGGGTGACCGCGTCGGCGTTGTTCGCGCCCTCTTCGGTGATCTTCGCGCCGCCCGTGCCCTCCTCCAGGGTGACCGAGGCACCGATCACCGGGTAGACGGGCTCACCGGTCCTGATCAGCTGCTGGGCGACGTTCCTCGCCTGGTTGATCGGGATCGCGAAGCCCAGGCCGATGGAACCGGACTGGCTCGTACCGCCGAGGCCGCCGCTCGTGGACTGGATGGCCGAGTTGATGCCGATGACCGAGCCGTTCGCGTCCAGGAGCGGGCCGCCGGAGTTGCCCGGGTTGATCGACGCGTCGGTCTGCAGGGCGCTCATGTAAGAGGCCTTGCGGCTGGCGCTGCCGTCACTGGAGGCCACCGGACGGTTCTTGGCACTGATGATGCCCGTGGTGACCGTGTTCGACAGACCGAAGGGCGCGCCGATCGCGATCGTCGCGTCGCCGACGGCGATCTTTTCCGAGTCGCCGAGCGGCAGCGGCTTCAGACCCTCCGGCGCGTCCTTGAGCTTGATGACCGCGACGTCGTAGCCCTGGGCGTTGCCCACCACCTCGGCGTCGTACTTCTTGCCGTTCGAGAAGGTGGCCGAGAGCTTGCCGCCGTCGACCGCCTCCGCCACCACGTGGTTGTTGGTGAGGATGTGGCCCTGCGTGTCGAAGACGAAGCCGGTGCCCGTGCCGCCCTCGCCGTTGCTGCCCTCGGCCTCGATGGTGACCGTGCTCGGCAGTGCCGTGGCGGCCACGTCCGCGACCGCGCCCGCGTCGCGCTTGAGGTCGCCGCCGCTCTGCGGGGCGGACACCGTCGTGGAGCTCGTGGAGCTGTCGTTGCGGTCGGCCGCCCAGTAGCCGATCCCGCCGCCCACGCCACCCGCGACCAGCGCGGCCACGAGGATCGCGGCGACCAGACCGCCGCGACCGCCGCCGGACTTGGGCGCGGGCTGCTGGTACGAGGAGCCCCAGACGTCGCCCGAACCACCACCGCTCGCATACGAGGGCGTGGTGGGCGGCGGAGGCGGCCAGGCACCCGCTTCGGGAGCGGGGGCGGCGCTCTCGGGCGCCCCGGGGGGCGCCGGCGGCAACGCGGCCGTCTGCGCGCCCTCTTGAGCGGAGTGCGCCCCCTGGGAGGAGGCCACTCCGTGGGACGGCCCCGGGCCCTGATAGGGGCCCGCGTGGTCCGCTCCCTGGGAAACCGCCTGCTCCGGAGGCACGGAAGCAGCGGGAGTGTCCACCGGCACAGGAGGTGCAGACGGGGCCGGGGGGACCGCAGTGCCCTCGTTCTCGGTGCTCACAGCTCTTCCTCTCGATTCACGGCCGTTCATTCAGGTCGCACCCGGTCAGGCTCACTCACGTGTGATCATGACTTCGCTCACGTGTGTTCATGAACCGGCGCGATTCAGCTGTGCAGGTGCTTTTGTATGCCGACAGCTTTTCCCACGGGGCGTCAGGGCACCATAAGCGGTCCCTGTGACTCCCCGATCTTCATTTATATCGGACAGGTCTGACAAAACCATCGCATCTCCTGCGTCGCCGCTCCCACGCGTACCCCGTTGCGATGGCACCATGACGCGGTGACCCACGCACGACAGCACCTGACCCAGGTCGTCGCCCACCGCGGGGCCTCCGAAGAGGCCCCCGAGCACACCCTGGCCGCGTACGAGAAGGCGATCGAGGACGGGGCCGACGCCCTTGAGTGCGATGTACGGCTGACCGCGGACGGACACCTCGTCTGCGTCCACGACCGCCGCGTCAACCGCACCTCCAACGGCCGCGGCGCGGTCTCCGCCCTGGAGCTCGCCGACCTCGCCGCCCTGGACTTCGGTTCCTGGAAGAACCGCGACGAGGCACCCGACTGGGAGCAGCAGCGGCCCCCCTCCTGGGAGCAGCAGTCCGTCCTCACGCTGGAGCGCCTGCTCGAACTCGTCGCCGACGCCGGCCGCCCGGTGAAACTCGCCATCGAGACGAAGCACCCCACGCGCTGGGCGGGCCAGGTCGAGGAGCGGCTGCTGGTCCTCCTGAAGCGCTTCGGCCTGGACGCGCCGCCCTCGGCCGACGAATCGTCCGTACGCGTCATGAGTTTCTCGGCGCGCTCGCTGCAGCGCATCCGCGCCGCGTCCCCGATGCTGCCGACGGTCTATCTGCTCCAGTTCGTCTCACCCCGGCTGCGTGACGGACGGCTGCCCGCGGGCGTCCGGATCGCCGGCCCCTCGATGCGGATCGTCCGCAATCACCCGGCTTACATCGAGCGTCTGAAACGGGCCGGCCATCAGGTTCACGTATGGACCGTGAACGAGCCCCAGGATGTCGATCTCTGTGTCGGGCTGGGAGTCGACGCCATCATCACCAACCGCCCGCGCGCGGTGCTTCGACAACTGGGCCGCTGACCTGCGGCCTCCCGGGACTCATCTCCTCCCTGTCCTGGGTCTCGGCCACAACGTCGAGATCCGGCCATGCGATTACAGGGAGTGCTCCGGCGCGTTCGGTCCGTATTCGATCGTTACGAGTGCGTCACTGCACGTGCATTGGCCGGTTTCCGGTCCAGTCCAGAGGGGCATTCACACCGTGGCGTGGGGCGAAGGAGGTCTCGGGGGTGGCGTTGGTGGTGGCACAGGAGGTGCCCGCGTCGTCGAGCATGGCCGTACCCCATGGCCCTGCGGGCGTGGGGGAAGCAAGACACCGGATGCGGGCTCAACTGCGGACCGGCGGTGTGGCGGAAACGGTCATCGACGATGCCGTACTGATCCTTTCCGAACTACTGAGCAACGCCTGTCGGCACGGCAGGCCGTTGGGCGACGCCCTGGCGGGCGACGGAGACGTACGGGCCGCGTGGCGGGTGGAACCCGGCGGCAGGCTCACGGTCGAGGTGACGGACGGCGGTGGTCCGACCCGTCCGGTTCCGGCCACCCCCTCGGTCACCGCGCACGGCGGCCGCGGGCTCAACATCATCACGGCGCTGGCCGACGACTGGGGCGTCCGGGACGACGCCCGGGGCGAGGTCACGGTGTGGGTGGTCGTGCACAAGGACGCGCACGCCGGACATCGCCGCGCCGACTTCGCCGCGCGTGTCACGGCCCCGTCGGTGTCCGCGATACCCGACCTGGGCTTCGCGGACGCCTTCGACGACCTGGACTGAAGCGCCGGTTGCGGGACGGACCGAACCACTGATTACGGGACGACTCGAACCACCGGTGGCGGGACGGCCCGACAGGTTGTCCACAGGTTCCCGTGGGTCTTCGTACGAGCGGCTAGGCTCGCGCCCGTACGAGACCAGCCGTAACCGGGAGACATCCACGATGGCCAAGAAGCGACCCCAGACGAAGGCCAAGCAGCCGCGGCTGGATGGAGCCCGCGCCGGAAGCACCACCGAGCCCGTGCCGGTGGTCGGAGCACGCGAGCCCTGCCCCTGTGACAGCGGCCGCCGCTACAAGGCCTGTCACGGACGGGCCGCCGCGCACGCCGTGACCGAGCTGGTGCAGCGCCCCTTCGAGGGGCTGCCGGGCGAGGGCGACTGGGTCGCGCTGCGCGAGCTGGTGCCCGCCGCCACCGTCGAGCTGCATCTCAAGGACGCCCTCCCGGAGGGGGTCCCGTCGGTCACGCTCGCGACCGTGCTGCCGATGGCATGGCCCGCGCTGCGCCGCGACGACGGCTCGGTCCTGATCGGCCTGCAGAACGACACCGCGTCCGGCGACATCAGCCGCGACCTGGCCGACACCCTCCAGCGCGCACTCACCGCGGAACCCGGCACTCCGGTGCAGGGCCGCCGCGCCCCGGCCGACGGACCGCGGTTGCAGGACCTCATCGACCCCGAAGGCACGTTCGAGCCAGTTGTGCACGCGGGCTTCGAATTCTGGGTTCCTGACTCGCAGAACGCGACCACGGAGGTGACCGCTTCCCTGGAGCGGGCCAACGCCGCCGCCATCCCGACCGTGAAGCTCTCCGGCGTCGACGCGGCCTACTGGTGCGAGACGCCCGACAAGAACCACCTGCGCTGGGTCATGCCGCACGGGGAGGAGCAGCTTCTGGACGCGCTCGCGCGGCTGCACGCGGCCGGCCGGTCGAGCCTCGGGGAAGGCACCCGTCTCGTGGGCTCCTTCCGTGCCCACGGCCTCACCGTGCCGGTCTGGGACCTGCCGACCGGCGTCACCGCGGACGACGTCGAGAAGCCGGCGGCCGAGTTCGCCGAGCGGCTCGCCGCCGCGCTGGCCACGGACGCGCCGCTCACCGCGGACGAGCGCCGGGCGCGCGGCGGCCTCACCAACCGCCAGGTCACGCTCAGTTGACACACGGCGGACCCTCGGAATCGGCTGACCGACCGGTCAGCCGGCGAGGCCGCTCACGGAACGGGTGAGTCCTGTCACAACTCCCGCTCAGGACAAGCCAATCGGTGTCTGAATAGCCGAGATCGAATTTGCGAACCGCCGATCTCTTGTTACCGTTCCAGTAGCCCGGTTGCTGGTGCATCCCCCGTCGCCAGCAACCGGGTCTTTCTGTTCCCAGGTCCCGCCTTGCCCGTCAGCCGGTGCCTCAACTCCCCGCCTACGCAGGCGAGTTGCTCCCCGAGCGCAGCATGAGCGGTCCGTCGGCACCCGCCGCGAACTCGACGATCGCCGTGTACGTCCGCAGGGCCCCCGTCGTACGTTCCCGCGGTGTCTCGCACACCTCCGGCTCGTCGTCCGCGCCCACCGCGCAGTGCATCCGCACGGTCCGGCCGCCGGGCCCCATGAGGGTCAGCACGGACGTGAGACCGTCACCGGTCGCGTTGCGGTAGTAGGTACGCGCCCAGGTGTCCCGCCCCTGCCTCAGGACACAGGTCTGCGCCTCGATGCCGTCCGGGGACGCCAGTTCGGGTCCGCAGCGGGCAGCGGTGGCGAGGCCGAGACCGAGGAGCAGAGGGCTCCTGGAGGGCGCGGGACGCGGCTCGGGCGGCGCCTTGCCGTCGGCGCGACCAGGGACGTCACCGGTGCCGCGTTCTTCGGCGGTACGCGCGTCGCCGGAGGGAGCCGCTCGCGGGATACGTACGGTCTCGTCGGACGTACGTCCGGACGCGCGGCCCTCGCCTTCCACAGGTCCCGCGGAGGCCACGGCCAGCGGCAGCGCGACCGCGAGCGTGACGACGCCCGTCAGCGCCATCAGGCGAAGGTTCATGAAAGGGACGATAACGACAGAGGGCGGGCGCGCGGTTCGCCGCGCGCCCGATCCCCTACAACTCGGGGGCGCTCACACCCGTACGAGTGAGAGCCTCCACCACGGCGTCCACCACGGCCTCCACATCGGGCACCCAGGGGGCGGCCGAGCCGGGCAGCGGGGCCCGCTCCCAGCGGATCTGCCCCAGGCCCGTCTCGGACGGGGGCAGCGCCACATAGCCGCCCTCGCCGTGGAAGCGCAGCGAGCCCGGCACGAAGTCCTTGGCGTACAGCAGCTCACCCAGCTGCTCCAGGGAGTACGGCTTCACGAGCAGTGCCCAGCGCGTCGGGGACGCGATCACCGGGCCGAGGCGCATCCCCATGTGGTCGAGTGCCGCGAGCGCGCGGGAGGCGGCCAGGGCCGGCAGGCTCACCGCGCACGGGGCCTGGCCTCCGGTGGCGAGGACGATCGGCGCCGCCGGCCGGTTCGTCCACCACCAGCGCACCATGCGCTCGTCGGTGGTGGCCGCGAGCAGGCCGGGGTCGAAGGGGTGGGCACCGGGCACCGTGCACTCCGGGTCGGGGCACGCGCATCGGGCCCGCCCCTGCGGGTCCGGCGCCACGCCCGGCAGTACCGGCCACTGCCATGCGGTCGTGAAGGTCAGGGCCGCGCTGAGCATCTCAGACTTCCCGCCGTTCCGTTTGGACAGGAGCCTGCGTCGCCTTCCGAGGATCTCGCGCATGAGCGCTCGTTCCTTTCCGTTGCACGCCTGGCAACACCGAGGACCACATCACACCATGTGTCGATCTCTTCACTGTGCGTACCTACTGGCGCATCACACCCCTGTCCGAGACAAGGGGACCCCTATGGGCCGAGCGTTGGCTGCGTCCGCGTCCATACTGCGTCTGTCAAAAGCATGGGCATGGCGTGGGGTGGCGGCGCCTGGCGTTTTGCTGTCCCGCGTATTTCTTGCCGCCTCCGCCACGGGAGGATGGGGCACGGTCGTCGGTGGTTAAGACGCCCGGGTCCGTCGCCAGGTTCCGGGACGATCCCCATCAGCCCTGGCCTTCACCGAGTACGTACCCATCGCGACCGCTGTGACGCTCCGTCGAACAAGGCCAGTCGACCGCAATATGCCATGACTCGAGTCAGTTTTAAGCCAACTTTGCATTTCCGCAACAGTCCCATGGACACCAGGAATCCCGGCAGGACAATGCTGGACATCCCCTCACGAGTGCGTGTACATGTGGAGACACTGCTAGCGGCGCAGAATGACATGGGGGTTTGCGATGCTATCGAGCAATACGCACCGGTCGGAAAGCCGGACGCCATGAACGCCCCTCACCTTCCGAAAGTGGCCGGAATCGATTCAACGGTTCCCTCGCCCGCACACACTGTCGCGCCCGCGCCTGCCGTCCCGGGTACCTCTTCGACCACTTCTCCAAACGCTCCCGGGGCCGTTCTCCAGGACAGACTCGCAGGCTGGGTCTCCGATCTCACCACCCTGCACGAGCTCACCGAGCGACTGGCCCGCACCGCCTCGCTGACGGACGCACTCCAGGAACTGCTGCGCGCCGGAGCCGCCCTGGTGGGCGCCCGACGCGGTCTCGTGGTCCTGGAACCGGGTGACGGACTCGGCCCGGACACCACCATCGGCCTGGGCCTGGGACGGGCCGACCTCGGCCACATCGAGACCGTCCCGCGCAGCTCCATGTCGTACGGAAAGCTCCTCGACACGCCGGCCGGACCCCCCGGGGCCGAGAGCGGTATCGCCCAGCCCGATCTCCTCTCCGAGGACGGGCTCGACCCGCGGCACCGCGAGGTCGCCGCCCGGCTCGGCTACGCCGCGAGCTACGCGCTGCCGCTCGCCACGGAGGCGGCAGGCCGGCTGGGCGCCGCCGTGTGGCTCTACGACGAGCCCGCCGAGCCCGTGGAGCGGCAGCGGCACCTCGTCGGCCTGTACGCCCGCTACGCGGCCGAGCACCTGGCCCGGCTGGTGGAACTGGACCGCACGCGCGCGTGCATGGCGACCATCTCGGAGGAGCTGCTCCCCTCGCGGCTGCCCCGGGTCTCCGGCGTCCAGCTCGCCGCCCGGCACCGCACAGGGCCGCGCGGCGGCGGCGACTGGTACGACGCGCTGCCCCTGCCGGACGCCGCGCTCGGCCTCGCGGTCGGGTCCGTCACCGGGTCGGGCCCCAGCGCGGTCGCCGCGATGGGACGCCTGAGGGCCTCCTTGAGGGCGTACGCGGTGATGGAGGGCGAGGATCCGGTCGCCGTCCTGTCCGACCTCGAACTGCTGCTGCGGCTGACCGAGCCCGCCCGGTCCGCCACCGCCCTGTTCGCGTACTGCGAGCCCGCGCTGCGCAAGATCACGCTGGCCGGGGCCGGGCACAGCCCGCCGCTGGTGATCGGTGAGCGGCGCACCGAGTTCGTGGAGACGTCGCTGTCCGCGCCCCTGGGGATGCTCGCCTGCTGGGAGGCGCCGAGCGTGGAGTTCCTCGCGGAGCCCGGAGAGACGGTTCTGCTGTACACGGACGGGCTGCTGCACCGTACCGGCGACGCCATGGACCGCGCCTTCGCGCGCCTGCACGCCGCGGCGGCGGGCGTCCCCAAGGCGCTGCGCGGCGATCCGGACGCGGTCGCCGACCACGTCCTTCGGAGCATGCTGCCGGACGGTCTCGACGCCGCCGACAGCGACGAGGACGTGGTGCTCCTGGCGGCGCGCTTCGAGTGAGCCGCACGTGACGGGCCTTCCGGCCCTGGGCTCCCTTCCGTACGACCGTACGATGGAGGGCGTCCAGAGACGTATCGAGGAGGCAGACCGTGTCGGAGGCGCTCAACCCGGCCCTATCCAGTAGTGCTGCTGACGCGGCGGACGACCAGGCGGACGAAGAAAAGCCGGTCAAACAGCGCAAGAACGGCCTGTACCCGGGCGTGTCCGACGAGCTCGCCGAGAACATGAAGTCCGGCTGGGCGGACACCGAGCTGCACGGCCTGCTGCCGATCCCGCAGGCCGAGTACACCGCCGCCCGCCGTGCCGCGCTCTCCGCGCGCTTCCCCGGCGAGCGCCTGGTCGTCCCCGCGGGCAACCTGAAGACCCGTTCGAACGACACGGAGTACGCCTTCCGCGCGTCGGTCGAGTACGCGTACCTGACCGGCAACCTGACCGAGGACGGCGTCCTGGTCCTGGAGCCGACCACCGCCTCGGACGGGAAGAGCGGCCACAAGGCCACGATCTACCTGCTGCCCCGCTCCGACCGCGAGAACGGCGAGTTCTGGCTCTCCGGCCAGGGCGAGCTGTGGGTCGGCCGCCGCCACTCCCTGGCCGAGGCCGAGCAGCTGTACGGCATCCCGGCCTCGGACGTCCGCGAGCTCCCCGACAGGCTGCGTGAGGCCACAGGACCCGTCCGGGTCGTCCGCGGCCACGACGCCGGCATCGAGGCGGCGCTGACCGACAAGGTCACCGCCGAGCGCGACGACGAGCTGCGCGTCTTCCTCTCCGAGGCCCGGCTGGTCAAGGACGAGTTCGAGGCCGGCGAGCTGCAGAAGGCCGTCGACTCGACCGCGCGCGGCTTCGAGGACGTCGTACGGGTCCTGGACAAGGCCGAGGCGACCAGCGAGCGCTACATAGAAGGCACGTTCTTCCTGCGCGCCCGGGTCGAGGGCAACGACATCGGCTACGGCTCGATCTGCGCGGCAGGGCCGCACGCGTGCACGCTCCACTGGGTGCGCAACGACGGGCCCGTACGCTCCGGGGACCTGCTTCTGCTGGACGCGGGCGTGGAGACCCACACGCTCTACACCGCCGACGTCACGCGCACTCTGCCGATCAGCGGCACGTACACCGAGCTCCAGAAGAAGATCTACGACGCCGTGTACGACGCCCAGGAGGCCGGTATCGCGGCCGTGCGGCCGGGCGCCAAGTACCGCGACTTCCACGACGCCGCGCAGCGTGTGCTGGCCGAACGGCTCGTCGAATGGGGGCTCGTCGAGGGCCCGGTCGAGCGCGTGCTGGAGCTGGGGCTGCAGCGCCGCTGGACGCTGCACGGCACCGGTCACATGCTCGGCATGGACGTCCACGACTGCGCGGCCGCGCGCCGGGAGACGTACGTGGACGGCACGCTGGAGCCGGGCATGTGCCTGACCGTCGAGCCGGGCCTGTACTTCCAGGCGGACGACCTGACCGTGCCCGAGGAGTACCGCGGCATCGGTGTCCGTATCGAGGACGACATCCTGGTCACCGAGGACGGCAACAGGAACCTCTCGGCGGGACTGCCGCGCCGCTCCGACGAGGTCGAGGCGTGGATGGCGTCCCTCAAGGGCTGACGCCGCCCAAGGGCTGACCGTCCTACGGGGAACTGATACAAGACTGATGGCCGGGTGTCCTGGTGGGTACCCGGCCATCAGTGTGTCTAGGGGGGCGGCTTTTTCGTGGACGACTTCTGGTCGGGCGTCGGTGTCGATCTGCATCTGGATCCGGATGCCACGGCGGGACGCCGGACGGGGCTCGAACGGGCCCTTCGGGACGCCGTACGCGGCGGACGGCTCGCTCCGGGGACCCGGCTGCCCGCCACCCGAAGACTCGCGGCCGAGCTGGGCATCTCGCGGGGCACGGCGAAGGCCGCCTACGACCAGCTGATCGCCGAGGGCTACCTGACGGCGCGACAGGGCTCGGGGACCGAGGTGGCGGTCCTGCCCACGGCGTCCCTGGCCGCGACGGGGGACGGGGCACGCGCGCGTGCGCCCCGTTTCGATCTGCGGCCCGGCAGCCCCGACGTCGGTACGTTCCCGGCGGCGGCCTGGCTGCGGGCGCTGCGGCGGGCGATCGCGACCGCGCCCTCCCTGGCGTACGACTACGGGGACCCGCGCGGCAGGATCGAGTTGCGCACGGCGCTGTCGGGGTACCTGGGGCGGGCTCGCGGGGTGATCGCACCGCCCGAGCGGATCGTCGTCACGTCCGGGTACGTGCAGGGGCTCGCGCTCCTCACGCGTGTGCTGGACACCGGCGTGATCGCCATGGAGGATCCGGGGCTGCCCTTCCACCGGGACGTGGTGCGGCACAACGGCGGAACCGTGGCCCCTGTGGAGGTCGACGACCAGGGCGTCCGCGTAGGCGAGTTGGGGGATGCGGCGGCCGTGGTCGTCACGCCCGCGCACCAGTACCCGACCGGGGTGACGCTGCACCCGGAGCGGCGGCGGGCTCTCACGGACTGGGCACGCGCGCGTGGCGGGCTGATCGTCGAGGACGACTACGACGGGGAGTTCCGCTACGACCGGCAGCCGGTGGGCGCCCTCCAGGGGATGGCACCCGGGCACGTGGCCTACCTGGGGACGGCGTCCAAGACGCTCGGGCCCGCACTGCGGCTCGGCTGGATGGTGCTGCCGCCGCACCTCGTCGACGCGGTCGCCGACGCCAAGCTGCACAGCGACCACCACACCGAGTCCATCGGCCAGTTGGCCCTCGCCGAGCTGATCAACAGCCACGCGTACGACCGGCACGTGCGCGCATGCCGGCTGCGGTACCGGCGACGGCGGGACCAGCTGCTGGGGCGGCTGGGGACCCGTCGGGGCGTACGGGGGATCGCCGCGGGGCTGCACGCCCTGATCGACGTGGCGGACGAGGCCGCGGCTCTGGCGCGGGCCGCCGAGGAGGGGCTCGCGGTGGGGCACCTCGGGGAGCACTGGCATGCGGCGGCCGAGGGACGTCCGCAGGGGCTCGTGGTGGGGTACGGGACGCCTCGGGAGCGGGTTTACCCGGAGGCGTTGGAGGCGTTGGGGCGGGTGCTGGAGGGGGCCTGAGACGGAGGGCTCCGGAGGCCGGACCCGGGCGAGGGCTCCGGAGGTCGGGCCCGGCGGTTCGCCACCAAGATTGGGTCATGGAATGACGTACCGATTGGGCCTGGTTAGGGGTCCACCTCGCCCATAGCGTCGTCCTCATGACGAACCGAGTCGCACCCGCCGCAGTCCTCGCGAAGAGGAGCCGCCCGGTCCGGCCCGCAGGCCCGCGGCGTGTCCTGGCGCTGGCCCAGTTGAGCAACTCCGTCGGGGACGGTGCCTACTACGTCACGTCCGCCCTCTACTTCACCCATGTCGTCGGGCTCGCCCCCGCGCGCGTGGGGCTGGGGCTCACGGTCGCCTGGGCGGTCGGATCGGTGGTGGGGGTGCCACTGGGGCGGCTGGCCGACCGGCGCGGGCCACGTGGCACGGCGGTGCTGCTGGCGCTCGCGACCGGCCTCGCGGTGGCGTCCTTCCTCTTCGTACGCGGCTTCGTGCCGTTCGTGCTCGCGGCGTGCGCGTACGCGGCCGCGCAGTCGGGGCTCGCGGCGGCCCGGCAGGCACTGCTGGCCGGGCTGGTGGCCCGCGAGGAGCGGACGGGGCTGCTCGCGCACCTCCAGGCGACGCTCAACGCCGGTCTCGCGGTGGGCGCGGGACTCGGCGGGCTCGCTCTTCACCTGGGGACGCGGGAGGCCTACCTGGGGGTGTTCGCGCTGGACGCGGCCACCTTCCTGCTGTGCGCGGCGGTGCTGCTGCGGCTGCCGGTCGTAGAACCTGTGCACGCGCGCGTGAGCGTCGATCAGGGTCGCGGACGGGGTGACGACGCCCTCGGGGTCCTGCGGGACCGCCCCTACGCCGTCGTCACGCTCCTCAACACCGTGCTCCTGCTGCGGATGCCGCTGCTGAGCCTGGGCATCCCCCTGTGGATCGCCGAGCGCACCGAGGCGCCGACCTGGCTGGTCTCCGCGTTGTTCGTGCTCAACACCGGTGCGGTGATGCTCTTCCAGGTGCGGACGGCCCGTGGGGTGACGGGACCGGTGTCGGCCACCCGCGCGGTGCGGCGTTCGGGGCTCGTGATGCTGGCGTCGTGCGCGGTGTTCGCCCTGTCGGCCGGGGTCTCGCCCTGGGTGGCGGTGGGCCTGCTGACCATCGGCGCCGTGCTCCAGGTCGTCGCCGAGATGCAGCAGTCGGCGGGTTCCTGGCAGCTCTCCTTCGACCTCGCCCCGGCCGACCGCGTCGGCGAGTACCAGGGCTTCTTCGGTACGGGTGTGACGGTGGCGAGGACCATGGGACCGCTGGTGCTGACGGCGCTGCTCGTGGGATGGGGTACGCCGGGCTGGCTGCTCCTCGGCGGCCTGCTGCTGGCGGCCTCGTACGCGATGGGCCCTGCGGTGCGGTGGGCGACGGGCGGCCGGCCCGCCGAACCGATCAGGCAGCCGGTGCCGGTGCCGGTGAACTGACCGTCACCGGCAGCGAGTCCAGGAACAGGGCCCCCGCGAGCAGCCCGCCGCTGCCGCGGGGGCTCCACGCGCGCGCGTGGAGGTCGTCGTCGAAGGCCGCCAGGGCCGAACGGCCCGCCTCGGTGGACGTACTGCCCGCTTCGAGGACCCCGCGGGCGCCCGCCTGGACGTGCCGCAACCCGTGCGGGCCCACCGTGTACAGCAACTCGGTGTCCTGGAGCGTCGAAATGACGGTGAGCAGGGCGTCGAGCCGTGCGTACGGTTCGGGGACACCCGCCGAGCGCGCCGCGGCCAGCGCTTGCGACGCCCGCCGCACGTGCGGGAATCCGGCCCTGGCCTCGCCCTTCGCCCCGGCCGCGCCGTACTTGGCGGAGACCGACGAACCGCGGGAGGGCCGTCGTGGCGCCCTTCGGTCGGGGTGCGCCGCGATCCGCTTGGCGGTGGCGGTGAGGTCGCGGCCGGTGCCCCGGGGTTCCAGGGCCGCCGCGGCGACCAGCAGGCCGAGCACCCAGAGCGCCCCGCGGTGCCCGCCGCCCGCCAGGGCCACCGAGTGCTCGGTGGACCGCCCGATCGCGCCCAGCTCCGCCCGGAGTCCGGGTGTCGCGGAACCGGTCCGGCGGGCGGCTGCCGCCATCGCCGCCAGGCCCGGCGCCAGCGCCTTGGCCGACCAGCGCTGGGAGCAGTGGTCCCGCCCGGTCGCCCGGGCACCGAGGTCACGGGGATCGGGCAGTCCTGGCTTGGGCGCCAGTGCCAGATGCCCGGTCAGCGCGGTCACGGCGGCCCACGCCAGCATCTCGTCCTCGCGGCTGCTCATCGACATGCTGGCGTGGGCCGCCGTGACCGCGATCGCGCGGCGCCGGGTGGTCGTCGTGTCCTTGCGGCTTCCCGTCATGCCGAGAAAGTTAGGAACGGCACCCGTCAGGCACATGGGCGGCGGCTGTGAGGAGGCTGAGAATGCGGGGGAAGTCGAAGTCCGCGAGAAAACAGCGCTCTACAGGAAGGCACTTCTCAAGGGCACCTCTTGGGAGTGCACTCAGGAAAGAACTCCCCCGGGGAGGTGCTTCACGTGGCCACCAGCGGAGCGCCGTCCTGCCACTTGAGCATCTTGTCGAAGCTGACGACCGCGCCGCCTCTGCCGGGTTTGTTCCCGATGTGGACGTGGTCGGCGAGCTCCTCGATCAGACACAGCCCCCGGCCGTGCTCGGCGTCGCTGTGGACAGGACGGACCGGGGTGCGGCCTCGGCCGGACGGGAAGCCGGGTCCGGAATCGGCCACTTCGATGCGGCACTTCTCGCCGTCCAGATAGGCCGTGACCCGGTAGGCCTCGGTGGACGCGTCAAGGACGGAGTCACCCCCGTGCTCCACGGCGTTGGCGCAGGCCTCACTCAGCGCGACAGAGAGATCGTAGGAAATGTCCGGATCAACCCCTGCGGACTCCATTGTCCCGATCAGCAGGCGCCGGGCGAGCGGCACACTCGCCGCCTCACGCCGGAGATGGAGGGACCACCAGATGCTCATGCTCCAGCCTCCTGGCCGCGGCTCGACATACCGTTACGTATTGCCGCAAGGGGCCGGGTGTAAGCACGTAGTTGACGTGATACCGCCCATACGGGGGATGTGCCGACGAGATCGGTCGGTGTATGTGACGAGATCGACCGGTGTATGCAGGGCGGCTCAGGCCAGAACGTAATCTTCCGGTTCGTACGTGGCCTTGCGGTTCGTACGTGACCTTGCGGACCTGCCGTATGGCGGAGGTAAGCCCAGTGCGATGATGGGCCCGCCATGACTGCCCCCCACCGGCACGCACGCACCGGAGGTGATCTCCGGGTCCTGAGGGCCGCGGTGTTCGCCGCGGTCTGTGTCGTGCTGGCCGCGGCCACTCATGCGATCACTTCCTACGCCACGGTTCCGCTGTGGTCGCTCGGCGCCGGGTTCATCGCCGTCTTCGCCGTCGCGGCGCCGCTCGCCGGACGCGAGCGCTCGCTACCGGGCATCGCCGCACTGCTCGCGGTCGGCCAGACCGTGCTGCACACGCTCTTCGGGCTCGGCCAGCACGGCACCGCGGCGACGGCCTCCGCAGCCGTGGACACCTCGCTCACGGCCCGGGCCGCACGGCTGCTGTGCGGCGCCGGCCTCTCGACGCTCAGCCCCGCACAGGCGCAGCGGATCCTCGCCGACGCACGGCTCGACACCAGCGGGACAGGCGGCACCGGCACGGGGCACGCCCTGCACGAGCAGGCGGGCGGCATGGCGGACACCGCCGGATTCCCGGCATCCCTGCTGCCGTCACTGCCCATGCTCCTCGGCCACGTTCTCGCGGCCGTCGTCACCGGGTGGCTGCTGCGCCGCGGGGACATCGCGCTGCGGGGCCTCCTGCGGCTCTCGGCACACGGCGTCGCCGAAGGGGCGCTCACCTCCCTGCGCGCGGCCCTCGCACTCGTACACGCTCTTCTGGCGGGTCTCCCGGGTACGCCCGAGGCGGCGCCGCGTACGCCGCGTACCGCGGAGCTCCCGCCGCCGGTTCCTCGTACGACCACTCTTCAGCATTCGGTGATCCGGCGTGGCCCGCCGTCCGGCGAAATCCTCGTCCTCGCCGCCTGACGCGACGCACCCGGCGTACCACTCCGGGGGTGCCGTCGTGCGGCACGCGCGCGTGCCCGCTCCTTCGCACGCGCAACCCCGTTCATTCACCGAACCAGTGCTGAAAGTGGAGTGTTCCCTGCCATGAAGGCTTCCCGTATCGCCGCCACCGGTGTCGCCGCCGCCTCGGCCGTCCTCGTCCTGTCCGTCCCCGCCTTCGCGCACGTCAGCGTGCAGCCGGAGGGCACGGCCGCCAAGGGCGGGTACGCGACGGTCAACTTCAAGGTGCCGAACGAGCGCGACAACGCCTCGACCACCAAGCTCGAAGTGAACTTCCCCGCCGACCACCCGCTCGCCTCGGTCATGCCCCAGGCCGTCGACGGCTGGACCGTGAAGGTCACGAAGTCCAAGCTCGACAAGCCGCTCGAACTGCACGGCGAGAAGATCAACGAGGCGATCACCAAGGTCACCTGGACCGCCGACGGCAAGGGCATCCAGCCCGGCTACTTCCAGAAGTTCCCGCTCTCCATCGGCGCGCTTCCCGAGGACACCGACGAGTTGGTGTTCAAGGCGATCCAGACGTACTCCAACAAGGAGGTCGTCCGCTGGATCGAGACCCCGAAGGAGGGCGAGGAAGAGCCCGAGGCCCCCGCCCCGGTGCTCGCGCTGTCCGCCGCCGAGGACGGCCACCACGGGGCCGCCGCCTCCGGCGCGTCCGACGACGCCGACGACGCGAAGGCCGCCGCCAAGACCTCGACCACCGAGACCGCCGCCTCCTCCGACGGCAGCGACACCACGGCCCGCGTGCTGGGCGTCGTGGGCATCGTCGTCGGCGCGGCGGGCGTGGCCTACGGCGTTCTGGCCGGTCGTCGACGCACCAACGCCTGAGGCCCAAGCACTCCTCTGGTGCGCGTCAGGGCGTCGTACCGTCTCGTACGCCCCCCGGTGCGGACCGGAGCTCTCACATCTGGGACATTTTTCTATGCGCAAGAAGACGTACGCCATGGCCGCCCTGTTCGCCGCGGCCGCGATGACCCTTTCCGCCTGCGGCAGCGGGGACGACGACAGCGGCAAGTCCGTCGCCGACGTGTCCGTCGAGTCCGGCCCGGCCAAGGCCGCGACGATCCTCGACAAGCCGTTCGAGAAGCCGGACCTCGTCCTCACCGACACGCAGGGCAAGAAGTACGACCTCCGCAAGGAGACCGAGGGCAAGCCGACGCTGGTCTACTTCGGCTACACCAACTGCCCCGACGTCTGCCCGCTGACGATGAACAACATCGCCGTCGCCAAGAAGCAGCTGGCCCAGGACAAGCAGCTCTCCCAGGCCGAGAAGGACTCGCTCCGCGTCGTGTTCGTCTCCACCGACCCGGTGCGGGACACCCCCTCCGCGCTCGGCAAGTGGCTCAAGGGCATCGACTCCGACGTCGTCGGCCTCACCGGTGACTTCCCCACGATCCAGGGCGGCGCCCGCACCCTCGGCATCTCCATCGAGGCACCGACGAAGGACAAGGACGGCAAGCCCGTCTCGATGCACGGCACGCAGGTCATCGCCTTCTCACCGAAGACCGACGGCGGATACGTGCTGTACGGCGAGGACGCCACCGTGGACGACTACACCAAGGACCTCCCCAAGCTGATCAAGGGCGAGAAGCCGTGACGCGTCGTACGGCGTCCGCTCGTACGGCATCCGCCCGTACGGTGTCCGCGGGCGCCCTCGTGATAGCCGCCGCGCTGGCCCTGACGGGCTGCGGTGACTCGGACTCCGGCCCGTCGGGCCCCGAACTGTCCGTCGACTCCGCCTACATGCCGCAGCCGGTCTCGGACTCCATGGCGGCCGGCTTTCTGGCCGTCGCCAACGAGAGCGGAGCCGGGGACGAACTGTCCTCCGTCACCAGTGACATCGCCGGCGAGGTCACGCTCCACACGACCGCCGGGCAGTCGATGACCGAGGTCGACGGCTTCGACATCCCGGCCCACGGCGAGCTCGTCCTCGAAAGCGGCGGCAACCACCTCATGTTCGAGAAGCTGAAGCGCAAGCCGAAGGAGGGCGAGAAGGTGTCCCTGGAGCTGCACTTCACGAAATCCGAGCCGATCAAGGTCGAGATGCCGGTGAAGTCCGCGACCTACCGGCCGACGACGTCCACCAAGTCGTCCGCGAAGTCGTCCTCGACGGCGCACCACTGAGGGAGGGGCCACCGTTGAGCCAGACCATCGCTCCCCGCGCCCGGACGCTGCTGTTGCTGCTCCTCGCCGTCACCGGCGCGCTCCTCGCCGGGGCCGCACCCGTCTCCGCGCACGCCGCGCTGACCGGGAGCGACCCCCGGCAGGGAGCGGTGGTCGACAAGGCGCCCACCCAGGTGTCGCTCACCTTCTCCGAGCAGGTCGCGATGTCCGACGACTCGGTGCGCGTGCTCGACCCCAAGGGCGAACGCGTCGACACCGGGAAGACCACCGAGCAGGGCACGAACACCTACGGCGTGAAACTGCGCACGGGCCTGCCCGACGGCACGTTCACCGTCACCTACCAGGTGGTGTCGGCGGACAGCCACCCCGTCGCCGGCGCCTTCACCTTCTCCGTCGGCGCACCCTCCAAGACCTCCGTCTCGGTCTCCGACCAGACCGCCGGCGGCGGAGTCGTAGGCGGCCTCTACGGGTTCGCGCGCTATGCCTCGTACGCGGGATTCATCCTCCTGGTGGGCGGCGCGGCCTTCGTACTGGCCTGCTGGCAGCGCGGCGCCGGGATGCGGCCGGTGCAGCGGCTCGTGGTCTCCGGGTGGCTCGCGCTCACCGGGGCCACACTCGCCATGCTGCTCCTGCGCGGTGCGTACACCAGCACGGGCAAGGTCGGGGAGATCTTCGACCTGACCCTGCTCAGCCAGGTCCTCCAGACCAAGACGGGCGCCGCCCTGGTCTCACGGCTGCTGCTGCTCGCCGCGGCCGCGCTGTTCATCGCCGTGCTCTTCGGAGCGTACGAAAAGCGCGACGACGACAAGGAGAAGGGCGATCTGACCTTCGGGCTCGCCATCGGCGGGTTCGTCGTGGCGGCGGGTCTCGCCGCGACCTGGGCGATGGCCGAGCACGCCTCGACCGGCATCCAGACGGGAATCGCGATGCCCGTCGACGTCCTGCACCTGCTCGCCGTCGCCGTCTGGCTCGGCGGTCTGTCGACGCTGCTCGTGGCGCTCTACCGCACACCGTCCGTCGAGGCCTCCGCCGTACGCCGCTTCTCCAGCGTCGCGTTCGGCAGCGTGGTCGTGCTGGCCGCGACCGGGATCTACCAGTCGTGGCGCCAGCTCGGCTCCTGGTCGGCGCTCACGGACACGTCGTACGGGCAGCTGCTGCTCGTCAAGGTCGGCCTGGTGGCCGTCCTGATCGGCATAGCCTGGATCTCGCGGCGCTGGACCTCCCAGCTGTCGCGGGAACCCGCCGGGGAGGCCGTCGTGGTCGGGGCCTCGGCTCCGGTGAACGAGGAGCGTACGGCCGCGAAGGAGCCCGGCGAGAAGGAGCGGGCCGCCGCGCGAGTTGGTGGCGGTGACGGCAAGCGTGCCGCCCAACTGGCCCGGCAGAAGGCCGCGGTGGCCACCGCGCGCGAGAAGCGCCTCCGGGACGCCGATCCGCTCCGTTCGGGCCTGCGCCGCTCGGTGCTCGCCGAGGCGGGCGTCGCCGTGGTGCTGCTCGCCGTCACCACCGTGCTGACGTCCACCGAACCGGGGCGTACTGAAGAGGACGCCAAGGCCGCCACGGCCGCCACCTCGCAGGAGCCCGGTGCGGCGCTGTCCCTGGACATCCCGTTCGACACGGGCGGCCAGGACGGCAAGGGCGTGGCACGCGTCGAACTCGACCCGGCCCGCGTCGGCGGCAACGAAATGCACCTCTTCGTAGAGCGGCCGAACGGCAGGGCCTTCGACATTCCCGAGGTCAAGGTCGCCTTCACCCTTCAGGCCAAGGACATCGGGCCACTGCCCGTCGTTCCCGACCGCATCGCCACCGGACACTGGACGGCGACCGGGGTGCAGATTCCCATGGCGGGCAACTGGGAGATCGCGGTGACCGTACGGACATCCGACATCGACCAGGTGACCGTGGACAAGAACGCGCAGATCGGCTGAACCACACCATGGCTGACCAGTCCACTCCGGAAACGTCCCCCTCGGGGACCACTGCCGAGAAGGCCTCTCCTGACGAAAAGGCCTCCCCCGGGGAGACGCTTTTCGAAAACGGCCCTCCCGGGGAGGCCGTTTCCCAAGAGCCCTCCCACAAGGGGGCCATTTCGCGGCGTCGGCTGCTCGGTACCGCCGGTGCCACCGGGCTCGCGCTCGGTGCGGCGGGCGGGGCCGCCGGGTACGCCGCCGCGCCCTCCGCCGACCAGGCCACGCCACTCACCTCGCTCGGCTCGGACGAGGTGATGTTTCACGGGAAACATCAGCCGGGCATCACGACGCCCCTTCAGGCGAGCGGCCACCTCGTCGCCTTCGACCTGGTGGCGGGCGCGGGCCGCAAGGAGGCCGTGGCCCTGCTGCGCCGGTGGTCGGCGACCGCCCAGCGGCTGATGGCGGGCGAAACGGCCGCGAACGACGACACGGACGTGGCACGCGACGCGGGACCCTCCTCCCTCACGGTCACCTTCGGCTTCGGCCACAGCTTCTTCGCCCGTACGGGACTGGAGAAGCAGCGCCCGATCGCCCTCGACCCGCTGCCCGACTTCTCCTCGGACCGCCTCGACAAGAAGCGCAGCGACGGCGACCTGTGGGTCCAGATCGGCGCGAATGACGCCCTGGTCGCCTTCCACGCCCTGCGCGCGATCCAGAAGGACGCGGGCCGGGCGGCCAGGGTCCGCTGGCAGATGAACGGCTTCAACCGCTCACCCGGCGCCACCGCCCACCCGATGACCGCCCGCAACCTGATGGGCCAGATCGACGGCACGCGCAATCCCAAGCCGTCGGAACCCGACTTCGACCAGCGGATCTTCGTGCCCGACGCGGGCGACCCGTCGTGGATGGCGGGCGGCTCGTACGCCGTCGTACGCCGTATCCGCATGCTCCTCGACGACTGGGAGGAGCTCTCGGTCAAGGACCAGGAGGACGTGATCGGGCGGCGGAAGTCCGACGGGGCAACGCTGTCCGGGGGGAACGGGGCGACCGAGACGACCGAGATGGACCTGGAGAAGACGGGGCCCGACGGCAAGGTGATCGTCCCCATGAACGCGCACGCCCGCATCACCCGGCCCGACCAGAACGGCGGCGCCGCGATGCTCCGCCGGCCCTTCTCCTTCCACGACGGCTTCGACGCGGACGGTGTACCGGACGCGGGCCTGCTCTTCGTCTGCTGGCAGGCCGACCCCGTGCGCGGCTTCGTTCCGGTGCAGCGCAAGCTCGACCGGGGCGACGCGCTGTCCACGTTCATCCGGCACGAGGCCAGCGGACTGTTCGCGGTACCGGGCGGGGCCGCGAAGGGGGAGTACGTGGGACAGAAGTTGCTGGAGGGATGAGACCCGCTCCCTGGGACCGACGGAACCGGAAGCGGGAGCCGGGCCGCACAAGGCCCATTAGGGTGAAGCCATGCCAGCCAGCTACGCGTATCTCGGTCCCGAGGGCACCTTCACCGAAGTCGCCCTGCGGACGCTCCCGGAGTCGGCCACCCGGGAGCTCATTCCGATGGTGTCCGTGCCCGCCGCGCTCGACGCGGTCCGCAACGGCGAGGCCGAGGCCGCGTTCGTACCGATCGAGAACTCCGTCGAGGGCGGCATCACGACCACGCTCGACGAACTGGTCGCCGGCACACCGCTGATGATCTACCGCGAGGTGCTCCTCTCGATCACCTTCGCGCTGCTGGTCCGGCCCGGTACCAAGATCTCGGAGATCAAGACGGTCACCGCGCACCCGGCCGCGCAGCCGCAGGTGCGCAACTGGATGAAGAACAACCTCCCGGACGTCATCTGGGAGTCGGCGGCCTCCAACGCGGACGGCGCGCGCCTGGTGCAGGAAGGGCGCTACGACGCCGCCTTCGCGGGCGAGTTCGCGGCCGAGCGGTACGGACTGGCGGCGCTGGAAACCGAGATCCACGACGCCGAGAACGCGCAGACCCGGTTCGTCCTGGTGGGCAAGCCCGCCCGGCCCGCGGCGCCGACCGGCGCGGACAAGACGTCCGTGGTCATCTGGCAGCGCGACGACCACCCCGGTGGGCTGCGCGATCTCCTG
This sequence comes from Streptomyces sp. NPDC050704, assembly GCF_040654355.1. Classification (NCBI taxonomy): domain Bacteria; kingdom Bacillati; phylum Actinomycetota; class Actinomycetes; order Kitasatosporales; family Streptomycetaceae; genus Streptomyces; species Streptomyces sp. NPDC050704. The sequence goes on from NZ_JBFAHW010000010.1 coordinate 103,398, forward strand.
GGCGAGTTCGCCGTGCGCGGGGTCAACCTGATGCTGCTGCAGTCCCGTCCGACCGGCGAGGGCATCGGCAACTACTGCTTCGCCATCGACGCCGAGGGTCATATCGCGGACCGTCGAGTGGGCGAGGCGCTGATGGGCCTCAAGCGGAGCTGCCCGCAGGTGCGGTTCCTCGGGTCCTATCCGCGCGCCGAGGTCACTCCCCAGGATGTGCGCGCGCTGCGGGCCGGCACGTCGGACACCGAGTTCGCGGCGGCTTCGGACTGGCTGGCGCGCTGCCAGGACGGCCGTTTCTAGTCAGTCCTACCTGCAGATTGTCTCCGTCCACAGAAGTTATCCACAGGCTGGCTTCTCGACCTGGGGACAAGTCGACAACGAAGTGCGACTCAGTCGACAAATCGGCCTACGAGCTACATCTGCGTCCACAGCCCCACAGGTCACCCTTCGTCCACCCGTTTCTGTTGACCAATCCCTTAGAGCGACCCATTTCCACTCGAACGTGGGTGTAAGGAGGGTTTGGCCCGGGAATTCCCCGTCCTGGATGCGGCTTTCGGAGCGATCACTTCCAATGTCCACAGATCTTTCGCACAGCCTGTGGATAACTTTCCGGGGGTGTGGATTTCTGTGGACAACCTCGCCCCAAGTCCCGTTCCCCGCAAGGGAATCAAGTCAACTCGACGCGTCACGCCTGCCCCATTTCAGGGATATGGCATCCTTTTATTGACATGCCGTAACAATTCACCCATAACGTGACAGATATGGCGGATCGGAATACCGAGTCGTGGGGCGGAACCCCGCACCGGTAGCCTTGTGGGGTGATTGACCTTCGCCTGCTCCGTGAGGACCCCGACCGTGTGCGTGCGTCGCAGCGCGCCCGTGGAGAGGACGTCGCACTCGTCGACGCCCTGCTCTCCGCCGACGAGCGGCGCAGGTCGTCCGGCGTCCGCTTCGACGAGCTGCGTTCCGAGCAGAAGGCGCTCGGCAAGCTGATCCCCAAGGCCTCGGCCGACGAGAAGGCCGAGCTCCTGAAGAAGGCCGGCCAGCTCGCCGCCGACGTCAAGGCGGCCGACGCCGAGCAGCACGAGGCGGACGAGGAGACCAAGCGCCTGCTGCTCCAGCTCGGCAACCTCGTGCACCCCGACGTCCCGGTCGGCGGCGAGGAGGACTTCGTCGTCCTGGAGACGCACGGCACGATCCGCGACTTCGGTGCCGAGGGCTTCGAGCCCAAGGACCACCTGGAACTGGGCGAGGCGCTGGGCGCCATCGACGTCGAGCGCGGCGCCAAGGTGTCCGGCTCGCGCTTCTACTACCTGACGGGTGTCGGCGCGCTCCTGGAGCTCGCCCTCGTCAACGCGGCGATCGCGCAGGCCACCGAGGCCGGCTTCATCCCGATGCTGACCCCGGCGCTGGTCCGCCCGCGCGCCATGGAGGGCACCGGCTTCCTCGGCCAGGCCGCGGAGAACGTGTACCACCTGGAGAAGGACGACTACTACCTGGTCGGCACCTCCGAGGTCGCGCTCGCGGCGTACCACATGGACGAGATCCTCGACGCCGACAAGCTGCCGATGCGCTACGCGGGCTTCTCGCCGTGCTTCCGCCGGGAGGCCGGGACGTACGGCAAGGACACCCGGGGCATCTTCCGCGTGCACCAGTTCGACAAGGTCGAGATGTTCTCGTACGTCGCTCCGGAGGACGCGGAGAACGAGCACAAGCGGCTCCTGGAGTGGGAGAAGCAGTGGCTGACCGGCCTTGAGCTGCCTTTCCAGGTGATCGACGTGGCCTCGGGCGACCTTGGCGCGTCCGCCTCGCGAAAGTACGACTGTGAGGCGTGGATCCCGACCCAGGGCAAGTACCGCGAGCTGACGTCGGCCTCGAACTGCGACGGCTTCCAGTCCCGCCGGCTGTCGGTGCGCATGCGTGACGGCAAGAAGGTGCAGCCGCTCGCGACGCTGAACGGCACGCTGTGCGCGGTACCGCGCACGATCGTGGCGATCCTGGAGAACCACCAGCAGGCCGACGGCTCGGTGCGGGTGCCCGAGGTGCTGCGTCCGTACCTGGGGGGCCGGGAGATCCTGGAGCCGGTCGCCAAGTGAGCTCTGCCGCCTCCGACTCTTCTGCCGCCGCTCCGACTTCATCTGCGTCTGCGTCTGCGGAGTTTCCCTACAAGCTCGTCGCGACCGATCTCGACGGAACGCTTCTGCGCTCCGACGACACGGTCTCCGAGCGCACGCGCGAAGCGCTCGCCGCGGCCACCGTGGCGGGCGCCGCGCACCTCGTCGTCACCGGGCGGGCGGTGCGCTGGACGCGGCACATCCTCGACGAACTCGGCTACGAGGGGCTCGCGGTGTGCGGTCAGGGCGCGCAGCTGTACGACGCCGGGGCGCATCGTCTGCTCACGTCGGTGACCCTCGACCGGCAGCTGGCCGGGCTGGCGCTCGCCAAGATCGAGGCGGAGGTCGGTCCGCTGGCCCTCGCCGCGAGCCGTGACGGCGTGGACGGCGACGTCCTGATCGGGCCCGGCTACCAGATGCAGGGACTGTTGCAGACCGTCCCGTTCACCGACATCGCGGAGCTGTGGGCGGCGCCCCTGACCAAGATGTACATCCAGCACCCCCGTCTCACCGACGACGAACTGGCGTCCGCGGCGCAGCTGGCCGTGGGCGGTCTGGTGAGCATCACGATGGCGGGCGAGGGCATAGTGGAGATCCTCCCGCTCGGCCTCTCCAAGGCCACGGGCCTGTCCCTGGCGGCCCGCCGCCTGGGCGTGAAGGCCGTCGACACCATCGCCTTCGGTGACATGCCCAACGACATCCCGATGTTCGCCTGGTCCGCGCACGGGGTGGCCATGGCCAACGCCCATGAGGAACTCAAGGCGGTGGCGGACGAGATGACCCTGTCCAACGAGGAGGACGGGATCGCGGTCGTGCTGGAGCGGTTGCTGGGCTGAGCGGTCGCCGGGTGGATGCCGAGCTGACGGCTCGGCCACCGGTCCCACGAGTCCCTCGGGAACCTGAAGCGCCCACCCGCCCTGAGAAGGGCGGGTGGGCGTGGAACATCCGCCGCGAAGCAGCGGATCAGGATGCCGCCAGGCCACAGCGGCAGCGTTTGGGTGGGCGGCCCGCGCGAGATGCGCGCTCGAAGCGGCCGCCCCGGGCAGCTCCCCGTTGCGGAGCGGACTCTACGGAGGTGTGACTACTCCGGAGCCCGCCGCGGGCTGCCCTGCCGGGAGCACGACGAACTGCTACTGACGGGCATCGTCGCGCTCCTCTCCCAGAATCCGGCGCCGGCGAAACCCGGCGACTTGGACATAACCACTGTGCCCGTACGCCGAGTTGGACGCCACCGAATAAAGCGGCGCCCACAGTCGTAGGGGCGCTCGCGGCCTCCCGGGACGGCTACCGGCGGCGCCACCTGCGGCGGCGTGCCTTGCTGAAGAACCACCCCGCGGGCGGCTCGTCGGACCGCCAGGGCTGCGGGTCGGGCCCGCCGTCGCGCCAGCGGGCCGCGAGCATGCGGGCGCGCGCGGACGGCTCGGCCGTCTCGGCGGACCGTATGAAGTCCTCGTCCAGGAGGAGGTCGTCCCAGACGTCCTCGGGCTCCCCCTGTCCCCGGCCCTGCCCCTGGCTGTCGCCGGAGCCTTGTCCGTCGCTCCGCGGTGCCTTCCTTGCCATCCCCGTTCCTCCTCGCTGTGCATCCCCTTCGGCAAGTGTGCCGTTCCGCGTGTAAAGCCGATCTCAAGATCAGAGGAGGCTCCACGCGCGCGTGGCCCCGGAAAACGGGCACGCGCGCGTGGAGCCGCCCCGACTCCCCGGGACGGTTACTCCTCCCCGGCCAGCGTCAGTGTCCGCAACTTCTGTCCCGCGAACCACGTGGCGGCCACGGTGACCGCGATCAGCAGCACCGTTCCTGTGGCGAGCCCCACGTCCGAGGTGACGAGGTCCGCGCCGGAGACCTTGTGGGCCACGGCGAGCGCCCACTGCTGGACGCTGAGCGTGCGTGCCCCGGACACCAGGGTCCCGAAGAGGGCTTCCCATACGAGCGCGTAGACGAGTCCGAAGACCACCGCGTGCCGGGTGATGGTGCCGAGCAGCAGGAAGAGCGCCGCGTACGCGATGGAGGCGACCAGCGCGGCCACCGTGTAGGCGACGGCGATCTGCTGTCCGTTGCCGTTGAGGATCATGCCCGCGATGAACGTCGGGATCGCCGAGAACGCCATGGTCACGGCGATGGCGACGATCAGCTTGGTGAAGATGATGGTGGGGCGCTTGATCGGTTTGGCGAGCAGGTAGACGACCGAGCCGTCGTCGATCTCGGGGCCGATCGCGCCGGTGCCCGCGATGACTCCGATGATGGGCACCATCGTGGCGAGCGCGAACCCGCCGAGGAGATCGGAGGCCACCTGGTCGTCGGCGCCCGCGAAGGCGCGTACGGCCACGGAGATGACGATCAGCAGGGCGGGCAGGGCGCCCAGGATGAGGGCCCGGCGGCGGCCGAGCAGGCCGCGGTAGGTGAGTCGGGCGACTGTGGGGTCGTACATCTTGGCCTCCTACGCCGCGACGAGATACGAGAAGACGGACTCGAGGGACTCGTCGGACGGCGAGACCGTGAGCAGTCGGATGCCGTGGTCGCGGGCCACTCGCGGCAGGAGTGCCGTGAAGCGTCCGAAGTCGACCGCCTGGATGCGCAGCGCGCCCTCCTTGAGGTCCACTTCGATGCCGGACGTCGACGGGTCGGCGATGAGCGCGGCCGCGAGCGCCCGGTCGTCGCTGGAGCGGACCAGGTAGCGGTGCGGGCGGTCGGTCATCAGGCGGCGGATCCGGCGGAAGTCGCCGCTCGCCGCGTGCCGTCCGGCGACGATCACCTCGATGTGCGAGGCGAGTTGCTCGACCTCTTCGAGGATGTGGGACGAGAACAGCACCGTGCGGCCCTCGTCGCCCATCCGCCGCAGCAGGTCCATGAGCTGCATGCGCTGGCGCGGGTCCATGCCGTTGAAGGGCTCGTCGAGCAGCAGCACGGACGGGTCGTGGACGAGCGCGGAGGCCATCTTCACGCGCTGCCGCATGCCCTTGGAGTACGTGGAGATCTTCCGGTCCTGCGCGTACTCCATCTGGACCGTGGCGAGGGCCCTTTGGGCGGCCTTCTTGCCGAGGCCGTGCAACTCGGCGTTGGCGACGACAAATTCGCGGCCCGTGAGGAAGTCGTACATCGCTTCCCGCTCGGGCACGATACCGATCTGCTTATAGATCTGCTCGTTGCGCCAGGTCGGCTGCCCGTCGAGCGTGACGGAACCCGTGGAGGGGGCGAGGAAGCCGCCCATCATGTTGAGGAGGGTGGATTTCCCCGCGCCGTTCGGGCCGAGCAGACCGGTCACGCCGGGGCTGATCGTCATGGTGATGTCGTTGACGGCCACCACGTTGCCGAACCAGCGCGAGACGTGGTCGATGGTGAGCGTGGTCACAGTCCGACCTTTCGGTAGCGGCGCATCAGGAGGCCGTAGCAGCCCGCGATGAGTCCCAGGACGACGATGAGATAGACGACGCCCTGCCCGGACGAGGGGCCTTCCCCGCCGGGGAAGGAGGACGCGGCGCCGAGAAAGGCGGTCTGGACTCCGTCGATGAGCGTGATGGGCGAGAAGAGTCCGAGCCAGGCGAGCGCGTCGGTGCTGGACTGGTTGTACGCGATGGCCTGGACGGTGGACACCGCCCCGTAGGAGATGGTCAGTACGGCGATGACGGCCGCGATACCGAAGCCACGGCGCGGAGTGATCGCCGAGATGACCAGGCCGATGCCGGCGAAGAGCAGGGAAAGCAGTGCCACGGAGACGAGCCCTTGTGCGAAGCCCTTGGTCTGGTCGGCGAAGTCGAGTTTGGCCAGCAGCGCGCCCACGTAGAGCACGAGCAACGGCGCGGCCGTGAGGGCGAACAGCGCCGAGGCCAGGGCCGCGTACTTGGCGCGCACGTAGTCGACGGTCTCGATGGGCCGCGAGAAGTACAGCGGTACGGTCTTGAAGCGCAGGTCACGGGAGACGGACTGCGGTCCCTGGGAGGCCACGTACAGGCCGATGACGGCCTGCATGATGACCGCGTAGCGCGTGTAGTCGACGGGCAGGTCCTTCGCCTTGGTGGCGACCGCGACCGCCACCATGATCAACGCGGGGACGCACATCACCACGAAGAGCAGCATCGGCAGCACTTTGGACTTGACCGAGCGGCCGAGACCGTAGGCACCGCGCAGGGACTGCGAGTAGAGCGAGCGGCGGGCGTACCCACGGCCCAGGCGTGGGCCGTCGTAGTTGCGGTAGCCGATGTTGTGGATCCGGGTCTGCTCGCCCGGGCGAGCCGGGGCCTGAGCCGAGGGCTGCTCAACCGCCATGGCCGACCGCCTCCTTCCGCTGTTCGTCGCCGTCCTTGGAGGCCTGCGCCTGACTGTCCTTGAGGACCTGCTCGTCGCTGTCCTTGAAGACCTCCGAGATGTGGTGCCTGCGCTGCTCCATGCGGACCAGGCCGAGACCCAGGTCGGCGACGACGTCCCGTACGAGGTCGTAGGTGTCCTCGCTCTCCGCGGTGAGCAGGAGGATGTGGCCCGCGCCGGGCAGTCCGCTGCCGTCGTGGGTGTCGATCCCGCGCGCGTGGAGCACGTCGCGCACCGCGCCGGTGCCGTCCGGGTGCTCGTCGGTGTCGGTGACCTCGATGGCGAGGATCGCCGTGCGCTGGGTGAAGTCCGTGGTGGAGCTGGACCGCAGGAGCTTGCCGCCGTCGACGACGATGACGTGGTCGCAGGTGCGCTCGAGTTCGCCGAGGAGGTGCGAGGTGACCAGCACGGAGATGCCGAAGTCGGTGTGGATACGGCGGATGAGGCCGAGCATCTCGTCGCGGCCGGCCGGGTCGAGGCCGTTCGTCGGCTCGTCGAGGAAGACCAGCTGCGGGTCGTGGACGAGGGCCTGCGCGAGCTTCACGCGCTGCTTCATGCCCGTCGAGTAGCCGCCGATGGGCCGGTAGCGCTCCTCGTAGAGGCCGACGTGGCGCAGCGTGTCGGCGGTGCGCTCGCGGGCCGCCGCCGGCGGCAGGCCGGACATGCGCGCCATGTGGACGACGAACTCGGTGGCGGAGACATCGGGCGGCAAGCAGTCGTGCTCCGGCATGTAGCCGACCCGCTCGCGGATATCACCGCCCTTGGTGGCGACATCGAGTCCGAGCACTTCGGCTCGGCCCTCGGTGGCGGGGGACAGACCCAGCAGGATCTTGATCAGTGTGGACTTGCCGGCTCCGTTGGCTCCGACGAGTCCGGTCACACCGGGTCCGACGTCCACGGAGAGCCGGTCAAGAGCGGTCACCCTCGGGAACCGCTTGCTCAGGCTTTCGGTCGCGATCACAGTCACGTTTCGAAGGTAGTGGCGCAGACCACACCGGTCGTCAGACCTGGGAGCTGTATCGGCGTCCCTCTCCAGGCGTACGGGCCCGTAGGGGTCCCCCTCAGGTCGAACAACCGACGGCCGCTGTCCGCCCTCCATGAGGCCTTCATGGGGTCGGTCGAGGGGTGGGTTGTCCACAACGGTCCGGTTGTCCACAGGCCGCACGCACGCCTATTGACGCAGCCTCCAACAATTGTCACATTCATCAGTGTCAAGTTACGAACCGTAGCGCGCACACCCGACAGGGACGGACGGTGGCATGACCTCAGCAGTGGCTTCAGGAGTGGCCTCACCAGGCGAACTCACCGCGGAGCTGCGCGGGTTCAGGGACGTGCAGCGGCTCGCGTACGAGTGTGCGGAGGCGGTCGCGGCGCAGCTCAAGCCCGGCGTGACCGAGCGCGAGGCGGCACGGATGCAGCGTGTCTGGCTGCGCGAGCGGGGCGTGCGGGACTGGTTCCATCTGCCCTTCGCCTGGTTCGGGGACCGCACGGCGTTCGTGAACTTCCGGATACCGCTGCAGTTCTTCCCCACCAACCGGCGCCTTGAGGCGGGCATGCCCTTCATCCTCGACCTGGCGCCGGTCCACAAGGGCTACACCGCCGACATCGGGTACTCCGGCTCGCTGGGGCTGAACCCCGTGCAGGACAAGCTCCTCGCCGACCTAGAGGCACACCGCGAGCTGATCCTGCGCGAGGTGCGCGAGCGGCGTCCGCTGCGCGAGATCTACGAGGACGTGGACCGGCTCATAGTCCGCCAGGGCTATGCGAACCGGCATCGCGCGTATCCCTTCGGAGTGATCGCGCACAAGGTCGACCGGGTCGGGGAGCGGCGCTGGTCACCGCATCTGTTCGGGTTCGGCACACAGTCGCTCAAGGGCCTGGCGAGCGACGCGGTCCGTGGTCACCGCGACGGCTGGTCCCCGCTGTGGTCGCCGTACCGGTTCTCCGACCATCCGCCGCAGCCGGGTCTGTGGGCGGTCGAGCCGCACCTCGGGTTCCGGGGTACGGGCGCGAAGTTCGAGGAGATCCTGGTGGTCACCGACTCCGAGGACCCCGAGCAGAGCGCGTTCTGGCTGGACGACGATCTGCCGCACGTGCGGCGCTGGGCGGAGGACAGGTGACGCTTCAGGGGGCGCGCGAGCGCTGGGTGCGTACGGGCGGGGTCGAGCTGTGCGTCGCCGAGCTGGGCGACCCCGCGCAGCCCACGGTCGTCCTCGTGCACGGCTATCCGGACTCCAAAGAGGTGTGGTCCGCGGTCGCCGCACGCCTCGCCGAGCACTCCCGGTTCCACGTGGTGCTGTACGACGTGCGGGGCCACGGCAGGTCCACGGCGCCACGGCCGTTGCGCGGCGGGTTCACGCTGGAGAAGCTGACGGACGACTTCCTCGCGGTCGTGGACGCGGTCAGCCCGGACCGGCCGGTGCACGTCGTGGGGCACGACTGGGGCTCCGTGCAGGGCTGGGAGTTCGTCACGGTCGAGCGAACCGAGGGCCGGATCGCGTCCTTCACGTCGATGTCCGGGCCGTCCCTCGACCACTTCGGGCACTGGATCAAGAAGCGCATGACCCGCCCCACGCCGCGCAAGGTCGGCCAGCTGCTCGGCCAGGGCGCCAAGTCCTGGTACGTGTACCTGCTGCACACGCCCGTGCTGCCCGAACTCGCCTGGCGCGGCCCGCTCGGCAAGCAGTGGCCGAAAATCCTGCGGCGCCTGGAGAAAACGCCCGACGACGGCTATCCGACCCCGTCGCTGCCGACGGACGCCGCCCACGGCGCGTGGCTGTACCGGGACAACCTCCGGGCTCGCCTGCGCAGTCCGCGCACCGACGCGTACGCACACGCGCCCGTGCAGCTCATCACGCCCCTGGAGGACGCGTTCCTGTCGGAAAAGCTCTACGACGAGCTGGAGCTGTGGGCACCGCGTCTGGTGCGCCGCACGATCCCGGCCAAGCACTGGGTCCCGCGCACGCGTCCTGACCAACTGGCCGCCTGGATCACCGAGTTCGTGACGGGTACCGAGGGCGGCAGGCCCGCGCCGGTGGCGACCGGCAAGTACGCCGACCGCTTCGGCGGGCAGCTCGTGCTGGTCACCGGCGCGGGCAGCGGCATCGGGCGGGCCACCGCCTTCGCGTTCGCCGAGGCCGGCGCGCGCGTGGTGGCCGTCGACCGGGACGCGGAGAGCGCGGTTCGTACGGCGGAGCTGTCCCGGCTGATCGGTGCCCCCGAGGCGTGGGCCGAGACGGTCGACGTCTCCGACGAGCAGGCCATGGAGAAGCTCGCCGAGAAGGTCGCCGCCGAGTACGGGGTGGTCGACGTGCTGGTGAACAACGCGGGGATCGGGCTGTCCGGCTCGTTCTTCGACACCACGGCGGAGGACTGGCGGAAGGTCCTCGACGTCAACCTGTGGGGTGTGATCCACGGCTGTCGGCTCTTCGGGAAGCAGATGGCCGAGCGCGGGCAGGGCGGTCACATCGTCAACACCGCGTCGGCGGCGGCGTACCAGCCCTCGAAGGCACTGCCCGCCTACAGCACCTCCAAGGCCGCGGTGCTGATGCTCAGCGAGTGCCTGCGCGCGGAGCTGGCGGGCCAGGGCATCGGGGTCTCGGCGATCTGCCCCGGCTTCGTCAACACGAACATCACCTCGACCGCGCACTTCGCGGGGGTCGACGCCGTCGAGGAGAAGCGGCGCCAGAAGAAGACCGCGCGGCTGTACGGGCTGCGCAACTACCCACCGGAGAAGGTCGCCGATGCCGTGCTGCGCGCGGTCGTCCGCAACCAGGCAGTGGTGCCCGTGACCCCGGAGGCGCGCGGCGCGCACCTCCTGTCCCGCTTCACGCCCAGGGCACTGCGCGCGATCGCACGGATGGAGCCGCCGCTGTGAGAGACCACCACGAAATCACGCCTCGGCGGGTGTCCTTCGACTGGGACGGGACTCCGCTCCACTGGATACCGGACGAGCCGACCGCGACCCACGTCATCAACGTGCTGCATCTGCTGCTGCCGGCGGGGGAGCGGTGGTTCGTGAAGGTCTTCAAGGAGGGCCTGCCGCTGGTCACCGATCCCGAACTCCTCAAGGACGTCAGGGGTTTCATGGGGCAGGAGGCGACGCACAGCGTGCAGCACTCGTACGTGCTGGACCACCTGGCGGCGCAGCACCTGGACACGGCCGCCTACACGAAGCACGTCGACTTCCTCTTCCAGCGGATACTCGGCGAGAGACCGCCGTTCGGCGCGCCGATACCGGCGCCGGAGTGGCTGCGCTTCCGGCTTTCGGTGATCGCGGCGATCGAGCAGTTCACGGCCGTGCTGGGCGACTGGGTGCTCGCCGCCGAGGGGCTCGACCGCGCGGGGTCCGACGAGGTCATGCTCGATCTGCTGCGCTGGCACGGCGCGGAGGAGGTCGAGCATCGCGCGGTCGCCTTCGACATGTACCAGCACTGCGGCGGCGAGGGCCTGCCCCGGTACGCGCGCCGGGTGGCGGGCATGGCGGTCACGGCCCCCGTGATCCTCTACATGTGGGCGTGGGGCGCGGCCTATCTCATACGCCACGACCCGCGGCTCGCGGGCCGACTGCGTTACTCGCTCGGCGCGCACAACCGGGCGGTGCGCAAAGGACTGCTGCCCACGTGGCAGGAGCTCGGCTCGGCCGTTCCCCGCTATCTGCGACGGTCGTACCATCCGTCTCAGGAGGGCTCGATGCGCAGAGCGGTGGAGTATCTGGCGCGGTCGCCCGCGGCCAGGACCGCCGCGGGGGCGATCGGCCGGGCGGCGATCGCCTAGGCGGAAGCCGCGGGCGATCGGGCCGGCGGCGAGCGATCACGTAAGGGCTCGGGAAGGCAGGGACCGTGGACGACGAGTCGGGTGCCGTCGCGTACCGGATCGAGGACCTGGCGCACCACAGCGGCGCCACGGTCCGGACGATCCGTGCCTACCAGGACCGCGGGCTGCTCCCCCGCCCCGAGCGCCGCGGCCGCGCCAATGTGTACTCGGACGCGCATCTGGCCCGGCTGCGGCAGATCGCCGACCTGCTGGACCGCGGTTACACGCTGGCGTCCATCAAGGAGCTGCTGGAGGCCTGGGACGCGGGCCGGGGCCTCGGCGGCGTGCTCGGCCTGGTCGCGGAGGTCGACGGGCCGTGGACGGACGAGGAGGCGGTCCGCATCTCGCGGGCCGAGCTCGACGAGCGGTTCGGGGGCGACCCGGACGACGCGGCGGTGGCCGACGCCGTCGAGCTCGGCGTGCTCGAACGCGTTCCGGGACAGGAGGACACCTTCCTCGTCCCGAGCCCCCAAGAGCTGGCGGTGGCGGCGGAGTTGTACGAGGCGGGCGTTCCGCTCTCCGCGATCTCCGGCCATCTGCGGGAGTTGAGGACTCAGGTGGAGCACATCGCCGCGCGCTTCCTGGAGTTCACCACCGAGCACGTCTTCGCCCGCTATCTCGGCGAGCACCCGCCGACCGACGCCGAGGCAGCCGAGGCGGCCGCGCTCGTACGACGGCTCCGACCGCTCGCACAGCAGACCGTGGACGCCGAACTCGCCCGGGCCATGCGGCTGTTCGCCAACCGGGAGCTGCGTCGGCAGCTCGGCACGGGGGCGCCCCGGGAACGTACGGATGAGACGCGTTCGGTGGCTGTTCCGGTGGCGACAATGGACGCTGTGGAGGGGCTGGTTGGCGTGGAACACGCGGCCGAGTTCATCGCTGTGGCCGCCGAACGGGAGGTCCGGGCGCGGGCCTTGGACACACTTGCCCTAAATTATGGCAAGTCACTCAAAGTTGACGAACCATCGTAAACGGTCGACGAGTTGTCCACAGAAACATCAACTCGCCCTGTGGATAACGCACTTGGCTGTGGATCAAACCTCAGGGCCTAAATGAAATGCGTGATCAGCGTCTCGCCAGGCACTCTGACGGAATGAACGAGAACGACAGCAAGAACGACAGCAAGAACGACAACGAGATCGAGATCGAGATCGAGAACGAGAACGAGAACGAGAACGACATGATGGACGAGAGACGCACCGTGAAGGTGTCGAAGTACCTCTCGAAACATCTGCGGCATCAGCCCGAGCGGATCGGGCTCACGCTCGACGAGGGCGGCTGGATCGAGATCGAGACGCTGATGGCCGCGGCGGCGGCGCACGGTTTCCGGTTCAGCCGGGACGAGCTCGACCACGTGATCGTCCACAACGACAAGCGGCGCTTCGCGATCGAGGGCACCCGGATCCGCGCCAGCCAGGGCCACTCCGTCGAGGTCGACCTCGGCCTGCCTCCGGCGACCCCGCCCGCGTACCTCTATCACGGGACCGTCGCCCGCAGCCTGGACGCGATCCGCGCCGAGGGGCTGAGGCCCATGAACCGGCACGACGTGCACCTCTCGCGAGACCGCGAGACCGCGACCCGCGTCGGAGCCCGCCGCGGCCGCCCCGTCGTGCTCTCCGTGGACGCCGTCGCCATGCACCACGACGGCCACGTCTTCCGGGTCAGCGCAAACGGGGTCTGGCTCACGGCCGCCGTACCGCCGCGCTACCTCCGGTTTCCCGGCGCGCACTGACCGGCCGGCCACGCGCCACCTCACGGCCCGGCGGGGCCGGGCGGGGCCCAGCTCACTGACCGACCGCCCGGGCGCACCCCGTGGCTGCGCTTAGGCTCTGAGGCATGAGTCTGCGTCTGAGCACCGTGATCCTGCCGTACCTCCGCTGGCATGAGGGAGGGCGTGCCACCTGGCAGCGCGCGGAGCAGCTCGGGTTCCACACCGCTTACACGTACGACCATCTGGCGTGGCGGACATTCCGCGAGGGGCCGTGGTTCGGCGCCGTACCGACACTGACCGCCGCCGCGGGCGCCACCGACCACCTGCGCCTCGGCACGCTGGTGACCTCCCCGAACTTCCGGCACCCGGTGACCCTGGCCAAGGAACTGATCTCGCTGGACGACATCTCCGGTGGCCGGATCACGCTGGGCATCGGCGCGGGCGGCTCCGGCTTCGACGCCACGACGCTGCTGAGCGGCGGCCAGGAGCCGTGGACACCGCGCGAGCGGGCCGACCGCTTCGGTGAGTTCGTCCCGTTGCTCGACCGGCTGCTCACCGAGGACTCCGTGTCGTACGACGGCGAGTTCTACTCGGCACGCGACGCCTACAACATCCCCGGCTGCGTCCAGCGACCCCGGCTGCCCTTCGCGGTGGCCGCCACCGGGCCGCGCGGACTGAGGCTCGCCGCCGGGCACGGGCAGGCGTGGGTGACGACGGGCGACCCGAAGCTGTTCGAGACGGGCACTCCCGAGCAGTCGGTTCAGGCCATTCGCGGACAGGCCGAGAAGCTGGCCGCCGCGTGCGACGCGGTCGGCCGGGACGTGAACGAGCTCGACAAGATCCTGCTCACCGGCTTCACCCCGGACCGCGGCCGTCCGCTGGAGTCCCTCGACGCGTTCGTCGACTTCGCAGGCCGGCACATGGAGCTGGGCTTCACGGACATCGTGATCCACTGGCCCATCCCGGACTCGGATTTCGCGGCGGACGACAAGGTCTTCGAGCACATCGCGATGGAGGCGGTCGGGCAGCTGAACTGAGGTCGCCCCGGCGCGTACGCCTGCCACCTGAGCCGCCTTTCCACCTGCACCCTGTCCCGCAGCACAAGGCACAACGCCACAGGTGAGGGCCTACGTCTCTCACATGTGCGGACCGCCGCACGACCGTGCACGCATATGCGGGAGAATGGCGGCGTGACCTCAGTGACCCGACGGCCCGGTACCCCGGCCGCCCTCCTTCCGCCGCGGCTGATCGCCACGGACCTCGACGGCACCCTGCTGCGCGACGACAAGTCCGTCTCGCAGCGCACGGTCGCCGCTCTCGGCGCCGCCGAGGAGGCCGGCATCGAGGTCTTCTTCGTGACCGGCCGCCCGGCCCGCTGGATGGACGTCGTCAGTGACCACGTCCACGGCCACGGCCTTGCCATCTGCGGAAACGGCGCCGCCGTGGTCGACCTGCACGGCGGCCCCGGTGCTCACCGCTTCGTGAAGGTCCGGGAACTGGCGCGGGAGAACGCGCTCGACGCCGTACGGCTGCTGCGCGAGGCCGCGCCGGGGACCGTGTTCGCCGTGGAGCAGACGTACGGCTTCTACCAGGAGCCGGAGTATCCGAAACTGCACATGGAGACCCCCGACACCCTCGCGCCCGCCGAGAAACTCCTGGCACCGGACGCCCCCGGTGCCGACGAGCCGGTGCTCAAGATCCTCGCCTACCACGACCGGATCGCCCCGGACGCCTTCCTCACGGTCGCCCGCCTGGCCATCGGCGACCGGGCCAACGTCACCCGCTCCAGCCCCAGCGCGCTCCTGGAGATCAGCGGACCCGGGGTCTCCAAGGCCAGCACGCTCGCCCTGTGCTGCGCCGAACGCGGCATCTCGCACGAGGAGGTCGTCGCCTTCGGCGACATGCCCAACGACGTGGAGATGCTCACCTGGGCGGGCCGGTCGTACGCGATGGGCAACGCGCACCCCGACGTGATCGCGGCGGCCTCCGGACGCACGGTCGCCAACAACGAGGACGGGGTGGCGGTCGTGATCGAGCGGATACTCGCGGAGCGTCGGTGACAGCAGGTGCCCGTGGAGAGCGCCGGTAACAGGCGAGCACCTGGAGCCCACTCCATACCGCCCACTCCGTACTGGCCCTCTCCTGGACGTCTTCTGACGTCCTCTGACCTCGTATGTCCTCCTCTGTTCTCCTCCGTCCTCCTCTAAAGCCGGACACCCCGCTCGGCCAGCCACTCCCGTGGATCGACGCCCGACCCCAGCTGCGGTGTCAGGCGTACCTCGAAGTGCAGATGCGGTCCGGTCGAGTTGCCGGTCGTGCCCGACTGGCCCACCCACTGCCCCGGAGCCACCCGCTCCCCCTGCTCGACCGTGACGGCGGCAAGGTGGGCGTACTGCGTGTAGTAGCCGCCCGGATGCCCCACCACGACCTCGATGCCGAACGCGCCGCCACAGGACACCTTCACCACCCGCCCCTCGCCCACCGACCGCACCGGTGTGCCGATGTCCACCGCGAAGTCCTGCCCGGTGTGCCGGCTCGCCCAGCGCTCACCACCGCTGCCGAAGCCCGCGGAGAGTCCGTACGTCTCCACCGGCGCGACCCACGCCTGTGTGAAGCCCGTGCGCGGCTGGTCGAGCCGGACGGCGCCCCGGCACGCGCCTGCCGCGACGGAGGCGTCCGCCTGCCCCTGGAGCGCCCCCTGGGCCTCTTCGAGCTTCTGCTCGATCCCCCCCTTGATCTCGGCGAGTTCGCCGTTGCGCCGCTCCAGCACCTGCCAGGCCGACGCGGCCTTCTCCTCGTCCGTGGCGAGCCGCGCCTCGGCCCGGCGGCTCTTTGTGACGGCGTTGTTGACCGCCAGGTCCGCCTGCCAGATGGCACGCTGACCGCGCATCAGCTCCTCCGGGGTGTCCGCGAGCAGCAGCTGCGCCGTGTGCGGGAGCCCGCCGCCGCTGCGGTACTGGGCGCTGGCGATCCGGCCGAGGTCCCCGTGCAGCGCGGCGATGTCCTGCCGCTCGCGCGCCAGGAGCCGCTCCAGCCGCTGCGCCCGGCTCCGCTGCACCTCCGCCTCCCGGCGCCCCGCCTCGTACTGCCGCGTCGCCAGGGACGCCTCCTGGTACAGCCGCACCACCTCGGCGCCGACACCGCCCGAGCTGTCGGCGTCCCCCGTCGCCGCCGTGGGCCGGGCCGCCAGGACTGCCAGCGCGCACAGCAGCGCCGCGACGATCAGTGGACGGCGGCGAGGTGAGCGCATGACAAGGATCGTGTCGTGCGAGGCGGGCCCCGGTCCTGTTCAAGTCGTACACCTGGGGGACCTGTTGTCACGGATGGCGCACTGGGTTGGGCCGAACAGGGGCCTGGAGTGGAGCACTTCGGCGGGTCGCGCTGCTCGGCTTGCCCCTGTCTCTCTTGCTCCCGGCTTCGTTCAGAACGGCGCCTCCCACACCACCGACGTACCACCGCCGTCCGCACCGGCCACCGGCCCGTACCAACTGTCACCGCCCAGTGACTCCGCCCGCCGCTTCAGGTTCTTCAGGCCGCTGCGTCGGCCTCCATCCGGGATGCCGACACCGTCGTCCGCGACCGTCAGGCGTACGCCCGGCAGCCCGTCCGGCAGCCGGGCGGTCGCGTCCACGGTGACGTCGATGCGGGACGCCCTCGAGTGCCGGAAGGCGTTGGACAGGGCCTCGCGGAGAGCCGCGACGAGATTCTTTCCGGTGGGTTCGCCGACCACCGTGTCCACGGGGCCGACGAAGGAGTGTGCCGGTGTGAAGCCGAGCGGTACGGCTGCCATGTTGATCTCGCGCAGGACGCGCGTCCGCAGCCCCGGCAGAATGTCGGCCGGCTCCTGCTGGAGCGCGAAGATGGCGGTGCGGATCTCCTGGATGGTGACGTCGAGCTCGTCGACCGCCCTGCCGACGCCTCGTCGCACCTCGGGCACGACGGACCGCCGCTGCGCGCTCTCCAGCGTCATCCCGGTGGCGAACAACCGCTGGATGACGAGATCGTGCAGGTCGCGGGCGATCCGGTCACGGTCCTCGTACACCGCGAGCCGCTCCCGGTCGCGTTGTGCCTCGGCCATCACCAGCGCGAGCGCGGCCTGGGCGGCGAACTGCGTCGCCAGGGTGCGTTCGGTCCCGCTGAACGGACGGGCGTCCCGCACCCGGGCCATGACGAGGGCTCCCAGGACTCGGCCGTCGCTCCGGAGGGGCAGCAGCATCGTCGGCCCGTAGCCGCGGGCGAGATCGGTGGGCATGCGCGGGTCGTCGGCCGCGTCCTCGACGAACACGTCCTCTCCCGCCAGGAGTTCACCCAGGACCTCGCTCTCCGGCGGCACTGCCGGCCCCAGCGCGTTCGACGGCCGCTCGGACGCGACGGCGACGATCTCCAAGCCGCCCTCGGCCGCGGGCAGCAGCATGAGTCCGGCCGCCGAGTCCGAGAGCCGGCGGGCCTGTTCCGCGACCACCTGCAGTGCCTCGTCGGCGTCTCCTCCGGACAGCAGTGCGGTCGTGACGGCCACGGATCCGTCGATCCAGCGCTCACGTTGCCGGGCGGCCTCGTACAGGCGCGCGTTCCCGATGGCGATGCCCGCCTCCATGGCCAGTACCCGCACCATGTCGAGGTCGCGGTCGTCGAACGGTCCGCCGTCGCGCTTCTCGGCCAGGTGGAGAGTGCCGAAGAGCTCCCCCTGTACGCGGACGGGGATGCCCAGGAAGTCGCGCGAGCGCGGATCCTCGGCCGGTTCCGCGAGCCGCACGGGATTCCCGTCCGCCGCCACCATGCTGATGGCCGCGTACCGGGCGTCCGCCAGCTCCGCCGCGGTCTCGCAGATCCGGTCCAGCGTGGACTGCAGCTCCAGCCCGCCCCCGATGGCCTGCATCGCCTCCACCAACCGCGGCAGATCATCTGGGTTCGGAGCGCCATCAGGGTCCGATACGACTGACATGAAGCGAGCTTAGTAAGTCCCTTTTGTCATGGAAAGCCAGAACCTGTCATTCAGTCGTGTACCCGGGCGGGCCGCCCCGTCCGGACAGCGGAGCGCTACCTCACGGCGGCCAACAACTCCGCCGCGCTTTCCCGCTCCCCCATCTCCCGCACCGGCCCGTCCACGCCGGCCAGGTCCCCGTACGTGCCGCGCTGCACGACACGCCCCTCCGCCAGCACGATCACCTCGTCCACGGCCGCCAGCCCCGCCAGTCGATGCGTGATCAACAGCGTCGTACGCCCCTCGGTCGCGGCCAGCAGATCAGCGGTCAGCGCGTCGGCCGTCGGCAGGTCGAGATGCTCCGCCGGTTCGTCGAGAACGAGCACGGGGAAGTCGGCGAGCAGCGCACGCGCCAACGCCAACCGCTGCCGCTGCCCGCCGGACAGCCGCGCCCCGTGCTCCCCGATCAGCGTGTCGAGCCCCTCGGGCAACCCGTCGGCCCAGTCGAGCAGCCGCACCCTGTCAAGCACGTCCCGCAGTTCGCCATCGGTCGCCCCCTTCCGGGCGAGCAGCAGGTTCTCCCGCACCGAACTGTCGAAGAGGTGCGCGTCCTGGGCACAGAGTCCGACCAGCCGTCGTACGTCGTCACTGTCCATGCCGTACGCGTCCACGCCACCCAGCGTGTACGCCCCCGCGTCCGCGTCCAGGAACCGCAGCAGCACCTGGGCGAGGGTCGTCTTGCCGGACCCGGACGGCCCGACGACGGCGATCTTGCGCCCTCGTTCGAGCGTCAGGTCAACCCCGGCGAGCGCGTCCCGGTCCTGCCCGGCGTGGCGGGCGGTCAGGCCCTTCACCACGACGGGGAACGGCGACTCGGGCGCCTCATGCGGCCGCTCCGGTTCGCGTACGGGCTCGGGGGCGTCCAGGACCTCGTACACGCGCTCCGCGCTCCTGCGTACCCGTTGGCGGTACTGCACCGCGAGCGGCAGCCCCAGGACAGCCTCGAACGCGGCGAGCGGGGTCAGGACGACGACTGCCATCGCCACGCCGCTGAGGCGCCCGTCGGCCACCGCCTGGGCCCCGGCGAGAGCGGCGGCCGCCACGGTGAGCCCGGAGACGAGTGCGGTGAGTCCGTCACCGAGCGCGGTGGCGGTGGCGGCGCGCGAGGCGATGCGGGTGAGTTCGGCGTCGGCCCGCCGTGCCTCGGCGGTACGCGCGGGCAGGGCTCCCGCCACCGTCAACTCGGCCGTCCCGGTGAGGAGATCGGCCACGCGGGTCGCCAGCACACCGCGGGCGGGGGCCAGTCGGCGCTCCGCCCTGCGCGCGACGGCTCCGGTCACCAGCGGGACACCCACCCCGGCCGCCAGCAGACCGACGGCGAGGGCGGCACCGGCCTCGGGCAGCAGCCAGGCCGTGAACCCGACAGAGGCGGCGGACACGACGGCGGCGGCCGCGGCGGGCAGGAGCCAGCGCAGCCAGTAGTCCTGCAAGGCGTCCACATCGGCGACGAGCCGCGAGAGCAGATCGCCGCGGCGGGCGGTACGCAGTCCCGCGGGCGCGAGCCGTTCGAGCCGCCGGTACACGGCGACCCGGGTGTCGGCCAGCATCCGCAGCACGGCGTCGTGCGACACCAGCCGTTCGGAGTACCGGAAGACGGCCCGCCCGATGCCGAACGCCCGGGTGGCCGTCACGGCGACCATCAGATACAGCACGGGCGGCTGTTGCGAGGCCCTGGAGATCAGCCACCCGGAGGTGGCCATGAGACCGACCGCGCTGCCGAGCGCGAGACTCCCGAGCAGGAGGGCCAGTACGAGTCGCCCACGCCGGGCCCCGGCCGTGGAGCGCACACGCGCGAGTACGCCTCGCCGCCCCTCCGGCGGCAGGGGCGCCTCTTTCTCGCCCACCATGGGCACCGCCGCCAATGCGTCCACGTCGGCGCGACGCGTCCCCACACCGTCGGAGCGCACGGAACCTGACGCCTCGGCTGGCGTCGCCGGCTCCAGCCGCACCACCCGGTCCGCCACTCCCAGCAACGCCGGCCGATGGACGACGAGCAGCACGGTCCGCCCGACCGCCAGGCGCCGGACCGCCTCCACGACCTCGCCCTCGGTCGCCCCGTCCAGTGAGGCCGTCGGCTCGTCGAGCAGGAGCACCGGCCGGTCCGCGAGGAACGCCCGTGCCAGGGCGAGCCGTTGCCGCTGCCCGGCGGACAGCCCGGCACCGTCCTCGCCCAGCACCGTCAGCGCCCCGTCGGGCAGCGCGTCCACGAACTCGAGGGCCCCCGCATCGGCCAGGGCCTGCCGCACCGCGGAGTCGTCCGCCTCCGGCCTCGCCAGCCGTACGTTCCCGTCGATGGACCCGGCGTGCAGATGGGGCCGCTGCGGCACCCACGCGACCTGCGAGCGCCACTGCTCCAGGTCGGCCTCGGCGAGATCGACTCCCCCCACCCGCACCCGCCCCGACGCGGGCTCCACGAACCCCAACAACACGTTCAGGAGCGTTGACTTGCCCACCCCGCTGGGCCCGACCAGCGCCACCGTCTCCCCGGCCTCGACCGCGAAGGACACGTCCGACACCGCATCGGAGGACCGCTCGGAGTACCGGACGCTCACACCCTCGAAGCGCATCCCGCCGGAGGACGGCACGACACTGGTCCCGGACACCGGCACCGGCGTCTCCAGGACAGCGAAGATCTCCTCAGCGGCGGACAGCCCTTCCGCGGCCGCGTGATACTGCGCCCCCACCTGCCGCAGTGGCAGATAGGCCTCGGGCGCGAGGATGAGGACAACCAGGCCGTCGTACAGGGCCATCTCGCCGTGGACGAGCCGCATTCCGATGGTCACCGCGACCAGGGCGACCGAGATCGTGGCGAGCAACTCCAGTGCGAAGGACGAGATGAAGGCGATCCGCAGGGTCCGCATGGTCGCCTGCCGGTACTCCCCGGTGATCTTCCGGATCGACTCGGCCTGCGCCTTGGCCCGCCCGAACACCTTGAGGGTGGGCAGTCCCGCGACCACGTCCAGGAAGTGTCCCGAAAGCCGTGACAGCAGCCGCCACTGACGGTCCATCTGGGACTGGGTGACCCAGCCGATGAGCACCATGAAAATCGGGATGAGCGGCAGCGTGCCGACGATGATCGCCGCCGACACCCAGTCCTCGGTGACGATCCGTGCGAGCACCGCCACGGGCACGACCACCGCGAGCCCCAACTGCGGCAGATAGCGCGAGAAGTAGTCGTCCAGAGCGTCGACCCCGCGCGTGGCGAGCGCCACCAACGACCCCGTGCGCTGCCCGCTCAGCCACCCCGGACCCAGCGCGCCCGCACGTTGCAGCAACCGCCCCCGCAGCTCTGCCTTGACCGCCGCGCTCGCTCGGTGCGCGGCGAGTTCGGTGAGCCAGGAGACAAGTGCCCGACCGCCCGCGACCGCCACCAACAGCAGGAGCGGCGTGCGCAGTCCGGCGGCCGCCGACTCGTGCTGGAAGGCGCCGACCACCACCTCGGCGATCAGCATCGCCTGAGCGATGACCAGCGCCGCTCCGACGATTCCCAGGCCGACGACCGCAACCAGGAAGAGGCGAGTGGCGCGGGCGTACCGGAGCAGTCGCGGGTCGATCGGTTTCACGTGAAACACACCCTCGGTTCAAGCAGGTGTGTTTCACGTGAAACACACCATCTTCTCAATCAGCATGTTTCACGTGAAACATGCCAGTCGTGCCTGTCGTTCCTCGGCCTCAGTGCACGGTTTCAGTGCGCGGCCTCAGCGATGTGCTGCGTACCGATCCGCTTGCGGAACACCCAGTACGTCCAGCTCTGATAGAGGACCACGATCGGCGCCGCGATCCCCGCACACCAGGTCATGATCTTCAGCGTGTACGGGCTCGACGAGGCGTTGGTGACCGTCAGGCTCCAGTTCTCATTGAGCGAGGACGGCATGACGTTCGGGAAGAGCGTCAGGAAGAGCATCGCCACGGCGGCGACGATGGTGATGCCGGACAGGGCGAACGCCCAGCCCTCACGCCCCACCTGGTTCGCCCCGATCGCCGCGACCAGCGCCGCCACAGCCACGACCAGTGCGACCAGGCTCTTGCCGTCACCGTTGTCGGCCTGCGTCCAGCCCAGGAAGACGAGCGCGAGCACGGCCGTCGTCAGACCGAGTCCGAGCGCCAGCTTCCGCGCCCGCTCCCGGATGTCACCGAGCGTCTTCAGCGCCGCGAACACCGCCCCGTGGAAGGTGAACAGGGTCAAGGTAACCAGGCCGCCCAGGATCGCGTACGGGTTGAACAGATCCCAGAGGGTGCCCACGTACTCCATGTCCTGGTCGATCTTCACGCCCCGCACGATGTTGCCGAAGGCCACACCCCACAGGAAAGCCGGGAGCAGCGAGGTCCAGAAGATCGCGTGCTCCCAGTTGCGCTGCCACTGCTCCTCGGGCCGCTTCGCCCGGTACTCGAAGGCGACTCCGCGCACGATCAGGCAGACCAGGATGAGCAGCAGCGGCAGGTAGAAGCCGGAGAAGAGTGTGGCGTACCACTCGGGGAAGGCGGCGAAGGTCGCGCCGCCCGCCGAGAGCAGCCACACCTCGTTGCCGTCCCAGACCGGCCCGATGGTGTTGATCAGCACCCGCTTCTCGGCCCGGTTCCGGGCGAGCAGTTTGGTGAGCACGCCGATCCCGAAGTCGAAGCCC
Organism: Streptomyces sp. NPDC050704; assembly: GCF_040654355.1. Classification (NCBI taxonomy): domain Bacteria; kingdom Bacillati; phylum Actinomycetota; class Actinomycetes; order Kitasatosporales; family Streptomycetaceae; genus Streptomyces; species Streptomyces sp. NPDC050704. The sequence continues at coordinate 125,938 of NZ_JBFAHW010000010.1, forward strand.
TCCAGGAAGAAGTAGCCGATCCACAGAACGGCGATGAGGACGAACCAGACGTCGTGAAGTTGCATGACTTGAGCGCTCCCTCGGCCTAGTAGGAGAAGGCCATCGGCTTGTCGGCGTCACGGGAGTCGCCGCCGATCTTCGTGGGCGGATTGAGGTCGGCCTCGGTGAGTTCGGGCGGTCCGGCCTTGACGTACTTCACGAGCAGCTTGACCTCGATGACGGCGAGGATGGCGTACAGCGTGGTGAAGGTGACCATCGAAATGAGGATCTCGGCCTGGGAGACACCGGGGGAGACGGCGTCCCGGGTCTGCATCACTCCGTACACGACCCACGGCTGGCGGCCCATCTCGGTGAAGATCCAGCCCCACGAGTTGGCGATCAGCGGGAACGCCATCGTCCAGAGTGCCAGGAGCCAGTACAGCCGGGTGAGCCTCGATCCGAGCGGCTTCCTCAGCAGCACCAGATGCGGTACCTCGTCCTCCCCCGTCCGCAGCGCGGACGGCAGCAGGAACTTCTTCCGCGTGAGCCACAGGCCCAGCAGTCCCAGGGAGAGGGATGCCATGCCGAAGCCGATCATCCAGCGGAAGCCCCAGTAGGCGACGGGGACGATGGGCTTGTAGTCACCGGGACCGAACTTCTCCTGCTCCGCCTTGTTGGTGTCGTTGATGCCGGGCACGTACGAGTCGAAGTCGCTGTGGGCGAGGAAGGACAGGAGCCCGGGAATCTCCAGGGCGACCTTGTTGTGCCCCTTGTCGACGTCGCCGTACGCGAACACGGAGAAGGGTGCCGGCTCCTCCCCGTCCCACAGCGCCTCGGCCGCGGCCATCTTCATCGGCTGCTGCTCGTACATGACCTTGCCGAGGGTGTCGCCGCTGATGGCGGTGAACATGCCGCCGACCGCGAGGGTGACCAGGCCGAGCCGGAGCGACGTCCGCATCACCGGGATGTGCTTCTTGCGCATCAGGTGGAAGGCGGCGATGCCCACCATGAAGGCGCCGCCGGTCAGGAAGGCCGCCGAGAAGCTGTGGAAGACCTGGTTGAGCGCGGTGTTCTGGGTCAGGACGAGCCAGAAGTCGGTGAGTTCGGCGCGGCCCTTCTGCTCGTTGATCCGGTAGCCGACGGGGTGCTGCATCCAGGAGTTGGCCGCGAGGATGAAGTACGCCGACAGGAGCGTGCCGATGGAGACCATCCAGATGCAGGCGAGGTGGATCTTCTTCGGCAGCTTGTCCCAGCCGAAGATCCACAGCCCGATGAAGGTGGACTCGAAGAAGAAGGCGATCAGCGCCTCGAAGGCCAGGGGAGCGCCGAAGACGTCACCGACGAAGCGCGAGTAGTCGGACCAGTTCATGCCGAACTGGAACTCCTGCACGATGCCCGTCACCACCCCCATGGCGATGTTGATCAGGAAGAGCTTTCCCCAGAACTTCGTCGCCTTGAGGTACTTCTCCTTCTCCGTCCGCACCCAGGCGGTCTGCAGGCCGGCGGTGAGCGCGGCGAGCGAGATCGTGAGCGGGACGAAGAGGAAGTGGTAGACGGTGGTGATGCCGAACTGCCATCGCGCCAGAGTCTCCGGCGCCAGAGCCAATTCCACGTCGTCAGTCTCCTTACATCCCCGTGGTGCAGCGGCAGTTTGACCCGCTTGTCACAGACATCACGGGATCAACCGGGACACGCTTGTGAACGCGTTCACATTCACAAGCAATTATGACGCATCCCCGTTCGAGTGTTGACAGGCGGGGGGTCCCTAAGCGCGCACCGCTGGGCCCCTGGCATGAAATGCCTGGTGGCGGTATGCGGCCGGGGCTGCGAGAGGCAGGCTGATTCCGGATCGCCGACCGCCCAGGAGGCGGTCGGCTCACCAACCGGTCAGAGCTCCTTGCGGAACCCCTCCGTCACGTTCAGGAAGATGTCGTTCGCCTCGGTCTCGCCCACGGTCACCCGGACTCCCTCGCCGGCGAACGGCCGCACGACGACCCCGGCCCGCTCGCACGCGGCCGCGAAGTCGAGGGTGCGCTCGCCGAGCCGCAGCCACACGAAGTTCGCCTGGGTGTCCGGCACGGTCCAGCCCTGCCCCCGCAGCGTCTCGAACACGCGCGTGCGCTCGGCCACCAGTGCGTCGACCCGGACGAAGAGCGCGTCCTCGGCGCGCAGCGAAGCGACCGCCGCGTCCTGCGCGAGCTGGCTCACACCGAAGGGCACGGCCGTCTTGCGCAGCGCCGCCGCCACCGGCTCATGGGCGATCGCGAAGCCGACCCGCAGCCCGGCCAGACCGTACGCCTTGGAGAACGTCCGCAGCACGCACACGTTCGGCCGCTCACGGTAGAACTCGATGCCGTCCGGCACCTCGGGGTCGCGCACGAACTCCCGGTACGCCTCGTCCAGGACCACCAGGACATCGCCCGGCACCCGGTCGAGGAACCGTTCCAGCTCGGCACGGCGCACCGCGGTGCCCGTGGGGTTGTTGGGGTTGCAGACAAAGATCAGCCGCGTCCGGTCGGTGATCGCGTCCGCCATCGCGTCGAGATCGTGCACATCCCCCGGCGTCAGCGGCACCTGCACCGCGGTCGCCCCGCTGATCCGGGTGATGATCGGGTACGCCTCGAAGGACCGCCACGCGTAGATCACCTCGTCGCCCGGCCCCGAGGTCGCCTGCAGCAGCTGCTGGGCGACGCCGACCGAACCGGTGCCGGTGGCCAGATGCGCGAGCGGCACCTCGTACCGGTCCGCCAGCTCGCTCATCAGCCCCGTGCACGCCATGTCGGGGTAGCGGTTGAAGGCCCCGACCGCCGCGGTCAGGGTCTCCATCACGCCGGGCAGCGGCGGATACGGGTTCTCGTTGGAAGACAGCTTGTACGCCACCGGCCCGTCGGCCGCCGCGGCGGGCTTCCCGGGCTTGTAGGTGGGGATACCCTCCAGCTCGGCACGCAGCTTGGGGCTCGTCTCGCTCACCGCAGTCCTCCTCGTGACCCTCACCGGCCCATGACCACCACCGGCTACCAATACTCCTCACCTTAAGAGGATTCGGCGCCGCTGCGTATGGCTCGGGACCGACCGGGTAGACCGCCCCCGGCATCCACGTACGTACTCCCGGGCATCAGCGCACGAAGGCGTACGAAACAGGGGGCGCGCCGCCCCTCAAGGCTCGCGCCGGTGGCTCGCGCCGTGGCGCGCATCCCTCGTGAAGGTGAGTTGAGACCTCTTCGAAACATGGCCCATTTGGCAGGCCCATGCGCGCCGACAAGTGACGTACTGCCATTGAAACGGTCAAGTGCCTTTATTTCAAAGGTACTTGGGTCAATATGACCTTGCAGAAACGTGCCTGTCAACGCGTGCATATGCGTCCGCACTACCCCACCGCATGAGCCCTACTATCGGCTCGCCATGACAGCAGCAGGGAAGCACCAGGTGAGCCGGTCCGAGACCTCCCGCCGAGGAGGCAGGCCAGGCCGGGCGGGCATCAGAGACGTGGCCGCGGCCGCCGGAGTCTCGATTACGACGGTGTCCGACGCCCTCAACGGCAAGGGGCGGCTCCCGGACGCCACCCGAAGCCATGTCCGCGAGGTCGCCGACCGGCTGGGGTATCGCCCCTCCGCCGCGGCCCGAACGCTCCGTACCGGAAAGTCGGGCCTCATCGGCCTGACCGTGACGACCTACGGGGATGAACCTTTCACCTTCACGGAGTTCGCGTACTTCGCGGAGATGGCCAGAGCCGCCACCTCGGCCGCGCTCGCCCGGGGCTACGCCCTGGTCATCCTCCCCGCGACATCGCGCCACGACGTGTGGTCGAACGTGGCCCTGGACGGGACGGTCGTCATCGACCCCTCCGACCACGACCCGGTCGTCAGCGAACTGGTCCGCCAGGGCTTACCGGTGGTCTCGGACGGCCGCCCGGCCGGCTCACTGCCGGTGACCGCCTGGGTGGACAACGACCACGAGGCCGCGGTCCTGGGCATCCTCGACCACCTGGCCGCCGCCGGGGCACGCAGGATCGGCCTGCTGACGGGGACGACCACGGACACGTACACCCACCTGTCCACGACCGCGTACCTCCGCTGGTGCGAGCGCGTGGGCCAGGATCCGGTGTACGAGGCCTATCCGGCGCACGATCCGTGCGCGGGGGCCGTCGCCGCCGACCGGCTGCTCGCCCGGCCCGACCGGCCCGACGCCGTGTACGGGCTGTTCGACCCGAACGGCACCGACCTCCTCGCGGCGGCCCGCCGTTACGGGCTGCGCGTACCGGACGACCTGCTTCTCGTGTGCTGCAGCGAGTCCACCGTCTACGCCAGCACCGAGCCGCCCGTCACGACGCTCTCACTCAAACCGCGCCGGATCGGCACGGCCGTGGTCCAACTACTCATCGACGCCATCGAGGGGGTCGAATCGGACCAACCGGTCGAGCAGGTGATACCGACGGAGTTGATCGTGCGTACGTCTTCCGAGCGACGGCCGCCGCGGACGACCGTCAGCCCGCCCCGCTCGCCGGAGAAGGGGTGACCTCAGGCGGGGAAAGCCCCTCCCAATTCGGGAGAAAACCATGGTGAACTGGGGCTCTGCGCCGATTCACCACCCCTGGGTCATCACATGGCGCGATCCGCATTCCTATGATGGGCGGACGACACCGCGGGCCGCTGCGACCAGGCAGTCCGACGCGGTGCAGATGCGGCGCGATGGTGGTGGAGGGGTCGATGACTCAGGGGGCCGGTCAGGGACCCGAGATGCGGACGCCGACGGTGCGCGATTTCCGCGTGCCGGCGTACGTCCACGAGGCCGGTCCGTACGCGCAGTCGCAGACGCAGTCCACCGGCCCGTACGAGCGGTCGCCCGACGTGTACGACCAGGCCGCCGACCCGTACGAGCCGGTCCCCGGTCCGTACGTCCCGGAGGCCGGCCCTTACGCCCAGGCCGGTCCCTACGCGCAGCAGACACCTCCCGGCGAGGCCCCCGGCCCGGCCGGGGAGCCGGAGGGCTACACGCCGACGCAGCGCGATCTGCCCGTCATCAACCGGGGTGACACGCTGCAGGTGGCGGTCGATCCCGAGGCCGGACAGGCCCCGCAGTCGGACGAAGGGCCGGGGCCGCTGTACGTCGTCGGCGACGTACACGGCTACCTCGACGAGCTCGTCGCCGCGCTGCGCGAGAAGGGGCTCATCGACATCGACGGCAGCTGGGCGGCCGGGACCTCGCGGCTGTGGTTCCTCGGCGACTTCACCGACCGCGGGCCCGACGGCATCGGCGTCATCGACCTGGTGATGCGGCTGTCCGCGGAGGCCGCCGCGGCCGGCGGCTACTGCAAGGCGCTGATGGGCAACCACGAACTGCTGCTGCTCGGCGCCAAGCGGTTCGGGGACACTCCCGTCAACTCCGGTGCGGGGACCGCCACCTTCCAGGCCGCCTGGCTGCTCAACGGCGGCCAGAAGACCGACATGGAGCGTCTCCAGGACCACCATCTGCAGTGGATGGCCCGCCTCGACGCCATGGAGGTGGCGGACGGACACCTCCTGGTGCACTCCGACACCACCGCCTATCTCGACTACGGCGACTCCATCGAAGCGGTCAACGACACCGTCCGCGAAACCCTCACGCGTAACGATGCCGACGAGTGCTGGGACCTCTTCCGCAAGTTCACCAAACGCTTCGCGTTCCGCGACGACGGGGGCGCGCAGGCCGTGCACGAGCTCCTCGACGTGTACGGCGGATCCCGCATCGTGCATGGTCACAGCCCCATTCCGTACCTCGTGGGCGATGTCGGCTCGGAGGACAGCGACGACTCCGCCAGGCCCGTGGTCGAAGGACCGCACGTGTACGCCGACGGGCTCGCCATCGCGATGGACGGCGGGGTGACCATGGCCGGAAAGCTGCTGGTCCAGCAACTTCCTCTGGATAGCTGAACGTTCACCGGGCATGCGCCCTTCGATGAAGGACAGTGGCGGACTAGGGGCAATTTCTGGAAACCCCCTGTCACCGCGTGCCGTCGCCGCTCTACCATCGGCTTATCCGTAGCAGGCTCCCCTCCGTTTCTGCCCGACGGCTCGTCAGCATGCCGAGCCACAAGCCCTACGGAGCATCGGGGGATGCACATGAACAGCGTTCCGCAGCACCTGCTGAGCGAGGACCGCCAAGAGTACGAGCGGATCCTCGATGAGGCGCTGCGCTCCGCCCCACACCGTCCGGAACTCGCCGCTGTCGGCCAGCGACTCAACCCCGAACAGCTGCGCACGATGGCGCTCAACGCCACCGCACTCATCACTGCGGCCGCGGCGACCGAGTACCAGCACTATGTGAAGGCCCGCGAGGAACTGCGCCAGCCGGCGCCGTCCGGCCCGCCCGTCCGCGAAGGTTCCACCGGGTCCACGGATCCGGCCACGGGCACGGTGGGACTCGCCACCACCATGGGAGAGGTCGCCGAGACTGCCGGGGCGGGCGCGGCCGCCGTCGTCGCGGTGCTCGCCCCCGTCCTCGCGGGCACGGCCGCGGCGATCTTCCTGCTCGTCGGCTACATCCTGAAGATGCTCGACCCCGAGCCGGGGATCGCCCAGACCCTCCTCAACACCGGGTGGATCTTCGGGGTGGTCACGGCGGTCGCGGTGCTGGTGGCCGCGGTCGGCCTCCTGCTCGCCGCCCTGCGCAACGGCGCAAGCTCTCTCCAGGCCGACGCGCACGGCGAGCGCAGCGAGGAGGTGTCCCGAGCCAGGGAAGCCTGGCGGGAGGCCCTCCTGGAGCGCGGCATCCTGCCGTTCCTCAGGGAGGCACTCGCCGACCCGGGCACGGCGGCCCTCGGCCGTACGAAGCCGACGGCGCCGACCAGCCGTATGCCGCAGCTCGGCTACAACCGCCCGGGCTTCAGCAGCCCCGACGGCGGCCCGGAGGCGGGCCCCCGCCCCAGTTTCTCCAGCCCGGACTTCTCCAGCCCGGACTACGGAGGGCCGGAGCACCAGCCGGACTGACCCGGTCCAAGGGTTCAAACAGGACGGGCGCGAACCCGGAGGCCAAGCGCGCCTCCGTTCGGACTGGCGTGACCAAGTCCGTACGGCACCCCGGCCCGCGACCATGAAGCCGCGGACCGGGGACCGGGGCGCGACCTGGGCTGCCCACGTCCGATCCGACTGCGCCTGGCGGATGGGGCCCGTGAACGTCGGGAGCGCAGCACACCCCCGGGGCCGGCCCATCCGATCGGTGCACGTGCCCCTTTCGGGTCACCTCCCTACGACGCCCAACTCCGAGCCGCCTGAATGCCGAGCTTCACTCAGACACGCCTACGTACCGGCGCCCGGGCCGATTCCACGCCTGGGACAACAGCCCGAGCACAAGCACGAGCACGCCTCGTCCCGGACTCCGGCCACCCGCCGCCTGAGCCCCAGCCCGCCAACGGCGGTCCTCAACAGGATCGGTCAGAGGATGCCCGCCTGGCCGGCGGCAGTGATCCATGCCGGGAACTCGGACAGCAGCCGGTCGTACAGCTCGGGGTCGGGGAGCGTGCTGATGTCGTCCACGGCAAAGAATCCGACGTTGTCGACGCGCCGGCCCGACAGGGTGTCGAGTCGCTCCAGCACGCCGTAGTTGGACCGCCCCAGACCCACGAACTGCCAGAAGATCGGTTCCTCTACCGCTTCCCGGAGCTCTCGCTCGATCTCGGCATTCCGGTAGACACCTCCGTCGGAGAAGAACAGCACCAGAGTGGGGGCAGCGGCCGGGTTCTCACGAACGTGGGAACGGACCTGGGCGATCACCTTCTGCTCCTCGTTCTGGATACCGACCGCCCGCATGTCCACCTGTCCGGCTTCCAGTCCCCTCCTCGCCTTCTTGCGGCGGAAGAGAGTCAGTTCGCCGACTCTGACATGGAGCCGCAGCCAGTCGGGCAGCTCCCCCAAACGCAGATCAGGCAGTCGGGCCGGCTGCGAGGCAAACGTCCAGGCCTGCATCTCACCGTCATCGTCCAACTGCGCGGCAACGGCAGCCATGCGCTCCACCACGTCGGTCACGATGCCCTTGTGATACAGGGAGGACATGGAGCCGGAAGCGTCGAGCACCAGGATGACGCGTGCGGTGACACCAGTTGCTCCGTGCTTGCTCAGACTGACCGCGACCTGCTCCTTGCGCAGGGACAGCCGCTTGCGCATGTCCACAGGCAACTGTTCCTCGCCCTTGATCAGGCGTGGACCGGGAGGCGCCGCGGACGGGGCGCTCGGTGACGCCGCCGGTACAGACGGGACGCTCGGTGACGCCGCGGGTGCGGCCGGCACGGTGGGCGCGGCTGTGGCCGAGGAATCATCGTCGACGCTGATACCGAAGTCCGTGGCCAGCCCGGCGAGCCCGGAAGCGTACCCCTGCCCGACCGCACGGAACTTCCATCGGCCGTCTCGCAGGTACAGCTCGCCCCCGATGAACGCCGTCTCCGTCGTGGCCTCCATCTCGAATCGCGCGAGCTCGGCCTGTGTCCCGGCATCGAGCAGCCTCAGCGTCAGCCCTGACATCTGCCCGAACGTCCCACCGTCGGCCGACGCACACAGCACGATCCGCTCGACAGCCGGTTCCAGCGAACGCAGGTCCACCTCGACCGTGTCGGTCGTGACGCCGGCAACTCGTTGTTTCCCCAGGTGCCTCACGGCGTTGGACACGTGCCGCGGCTGGTTGTAGAAGACGAAGTCACCGTCGTCCCGAACGCGTCCAGCCGCGGTGAGCAGCAGCGCCGACGCATCCGCGTCAGGCACACCGGGCCCTTCGGACCAAGCAAGCTCGGCGCGGACTACGGAAGACCCGACCGGAAGATTGGCGCCCTTGCTCATGGATCTCGCTGTCATACAGCCAGTGTGCCGAGCCCGGCGAGCCGAGGCCTCCCTTCCTCCAAGTCTCATCCGAGGTGATGCCCCAGCCCTCGTGGCCCAGGGCCCGGGCTCGGGCTCGGGGCATCACCGCTGCCTCGGTCGGCCCTGGCTCAGTCCGCCAGTGGCAGGTACACCCGATTTCCCGCGGCCGCGAACTCCTTCGACTTCTGCGCCATTCCCTCCTCGATCTCCGCCTGCGAATCACCGTGCTCGCGGCGGATGTCGTGTGAGATCTTCATCGAACAGAACTTCGGCCCGCACATGGAGCAGAAGTGCGCCGTCTTGGCCGGCTCGGCCGGGAGTGTCTCGTCGTGGAACTCTCGGGCCGTGACCGGGTCGAGGGCCAGGTTGAACTGGTCCTCCCAGCGGAACTCGAAGCGGGCGTCCGACAGTGCGTCGTCCCACTCCTGTGCGCCCGGGTGTCCCTTGGCGAGGTCCGCTGCATGGGCCGCGATCTTGTAGGTGATGACGCCGGTCTTGACGTCGTCACGGTTGGGCAGGCCCAAGTGCTCCTTGGGCGTGACGTAGCAGAGCATGGCCGTGCCCCACCAGGCGATCATCGCGGCACCGATACCGGAGGTGATGTGGTCGTACGCCGGCGCGACGTCCGTCGTCAGCGGGCCGAGCGTATAGAACGGAGCTTCATCACAGATCTCCTGCTGAAGGTCGATGTTCTCCTTGATCTTGTGCATCGGGACATGCCCCGGGCCCTCGATCATGGTCTGTACGTTGAAACGCTTCGCGATCCTGTTGAGTTCCCCGAGCGTCTCCAACTCGGCGAACTGCGCACGGTCGTTGGCGTCCGCGATCGAGCCGGGCCGCAGGCCGTCGCCGAGCGAGTAGGTGACGTCGTACGCGGCGAGGATCTCGCAGAGCTCCTCGAAGTTCTCGTACAGGAACGACTCCTTGTGGTGGGCCAGGCACCACGCCGCCATGATCGAGCCGCCACGCGAGACGATGCCGGTCTTGCGGTTCGCGGTGAGCGGGACGTACGACAGGCGCACGCCGGCGTGGACCGTCATGTAGTCCACACCCTGCTCGGCCTGCTCGATGACCGTGTCCTTGTAGATCTCCCAGGTCAGCTCCTCGGCACGGCCGTCGACCTTTTCCAGCGCCTGGTAGAGCGGGACCGTGCCGATGGGGACGGGGGAGTTGCGCAGGACCCATTCACGCGTCGTGTGGATGTTGCGGCCGGTGGACAGGTCCATGACCGTGTCGGCGCCCCAGTGGGTCGCCCAGGTCATCTTCTCGACCTCCTCCTCGATGGAGGAGGTGACCGCGGAGTTGCCGATGTTGGCGTTGACCTTCACCAGGAACCGCTTGCCGATGATCATCGGCTCGATCTCCGGGTGGTTGACGTTGGCCGGCAGCACGGCCCGGCCCGCGGCGATCTCCTCGCGTACGACTTCGGGCGAAACGTTCTCCCGGATGGCCACGTACTCCATCTCGGGCGTGATCTCACCCCGCCTCGCGTACGTGAGTTGCGTCACGGCTTGTCCGTCGCGGCTGCGCCGCGGCTGGCGCGGACGCCCGGGGAAGACCGCGTCGAGGTTGCGCAGTCCGCCGCGCGGCGAGGTGTGCTTGATCCCGTCGTCCTCGGGACGAAGGGGACGGCCCGCGTACTCCTCGGTGTCGCCCCGGGCGATGATCCAGTTCTCGCGCAGGGGTGCCAAACCCCTGCGTACGTCGGTGTCGACGGTCGGATCGGTGTACGGGCCGGAGGTGTCGTACAGGGTGACCGACTGTCCGTTGGTGAGGTGCACCTGACGGACCGGCACCCGCAGGTCGGGGCGCGAACCCTCGACATACGCCTTGTGCCAGCCGATGGACTTCCCGGTCTCGCCGCTCTCGGGTGAGGCGGACTCCCCACCGCTGTCGCCCGGAGCGAACGCCCCGTTTGTCTGGCTGGAGGCAGGCGTGCGTACGTCCTTGTTGGTCATGAGACCTACTCCCTACGCCGGCATTACCCGGTAACAGGTTCGGCGGTCGACGCAGCGGCTTCCGTCCGCCGATGTTTCATGTGAAACATCGCTGGGACGAAGGTCAGCGCCCTCTCAGCCCGGTGCTCCGAGCTCCCGCGTGTGCAAAGGTGACTCCACGCTAGCGTCACAATGGGCGCGGTGAACAGTGGGCCCCCGCCGTTCTTGCGATGATCGGTCGGTGACCACGACGCAGCAGCCCCCACCCCCACCGTCCGAACCACCGCACGGACGCGGCCCCGACGGCCATGGGCACGAGGGCGGACATGGACACGGAAACGACGGACCAGGACCGGGCGGCGGCGGTAACTGGTTCGGTGGCGGCAGCGGTGAGGGACCAGGCGGCGGGCACGGCCACTCGCACAGTCATGGGCCGGCCGCCCCTGTCTCGATGCACCTGCGAAAGGTCATCGCGGCGGTACTGATCCCCTTCGCCGCGGCGGTCATCGTCGGGCTCGCGGTGCTCTGGCCAGGCGGTGCACCGGGGCACGAACGCACGGGGGTCGGCTTCGACCGGCAGACCCAGCAGGCCACCGTGACCAAGCTCGACAAGGTGGACTGCAAGTCCGTGAACGCCTCGGGGGAGACCCCGACCGGTGACACCTCCACCGCCGAGGGCTCGTCGGCGCAGCAACAGGCAACCGGCACCTGCAAGAAGGCGACGATCCGCGTCGACAGCGGCAAGGACAAGGGCCGTACCTTCACGGAGATCGTCCAGCCGGACTCCTCGCGGCAGCTGAAGCAGGGCCAGGAGGTGATCGTGGCGTACGCGCCCGACGCCCCCGAGGAGCTCCAGTACTCGGTCACCGATGTGAACCGCAGGCTGCCGATGGCGCTGCTGGCAGGTATCTTCGCCGTCGCCGTGGTCGTGGTGGGCCGGTTGCGTGGCCTCATGGCGCTGATCGCGCTGGCCGTCAGCTTCCTCATCCTGACGTTCTTCATCCTGCCCGCGATCCTGCAGGGTTCGAACCCGCTGGTCGTGGCGGTGGTCGGGGCCAGCGCCATCATGCTGATCGCTCTCTACATGTGCCATGGGCTCTCGGCCCGCACGTCCGTTGCGGTAGTGGGCACACTGCTCTCGTTGCTGCTGATCGGGCTGCTCGGCTCGGTGTTCATCGGCTGGGCCGCGCTGACCGGCAACACGGACGACAACACCGGTCTGATCCACGGTCTGTATCCGTCCATCGACATGAGTGGTCTGCTGCTCGCGGGCGTCATCATCGGTTCGCTCGGTGTGCTCGACGACGTGACGGTGACGCAGACCTCGGCGGTCTGGGAGTTGCACGAAGCCAATCCGACGATGGGCTGGCGCGGTCTGTACCGCGCGGGCATCCGCATCGGCCGCGACCACATCGCGTCCGTCGTCAACACGCTCGTCCTCGCCTATGCGGGCGCCGCGCTGCCGCTGCTGCTGCTTTTCTCGATCGCCCAGAGCAGTGTGGGGACGGTGGCCAACAGCGAGTTGGTCGCGGAGGAGATCGTGCGCACGCTCGTCGGCTCGATCGGTCTGGTCGCCTCGGTGCCGGTCACCACGGCTCTCGCTGCGCTCGTGGTCTCCGCGGACCGCCCGGGGTCCTCGGCCCCGGCCGCGGCCACGCCCCCGGCACAGCCGCAGCCGGGTACCAAGGCGCCGCTGCGCGGTGGGAGCGGCCGCCGCCGCAAGCACTGAAGCCGGGCGCTCTCTCCCCGGCGCCGGTTGAGGAGAAGCGTTACGGCAACCCACGGTGCAGCGGAGGAAGCGTCACCGCGCAGCTGTCGAGCGGCGAGGGAGCGTTACTCCATCATGAGCTTCGTCATGCCTCATCCCGCGCTCTGCTCCTCCGCCAGGATGCGGTCCAGTGCCTCGTCGAGATGCGCGTCGAAGTCGGCGAGGGAACGCTCCTGCCCCAGCGGCACCAGCCGGTCCGTGCGGTCGAGAAACGCCACCAGCGGCGCCGTACCGCAGCGGAACAACGCCTGGTCACCACCCACCTGAAGCCGGATCAGTACGTCGCCGAATCCCTCGTTGTCAGCGGGTGCGATGTGTACATCGCCCTCCCCGCACGGCCTGCCCACTCCGTCGATCAGCAGTTCCCTGCCGAAAGCCCAGGTCACCGGGGCGTCGCCGGGCAGGTGGAAGGTCAGACGCACGGCATACGGATCACAGGTCTCATAGCGCAGCTCCACCGGGATTCGGAAGGAGAGCTCCTCCGACACGAGAAAGCTCATCATGATCTCTGCCTGTACTGCCGACTCGCGCATCGCCTACCCCGTCGTTCGCCCTCGACTGGCCGGGAATCATCCCCCTGAGCACTGCTGGCATCTTGCTTAAAGTACACACCAGATTACAAGGAGTGAGTTTTCAGATACTGATAGAGAGGGAGATTGTCCCCAGCAGCCTTCCGATCTCGCTCTGCAGCCGTCGTGCCGCGGGCAGCAGCCGGTCGGCCTGGTGGGAAGGCAGGGAGATGGCCATCGTGGCGACCGTGGCGCCCACGGTGATCGGGATCGCGGCGCAGACCGCACCCAGCGCGTACTCCTGACGCTCGGTCACGGGCTGCAGGCGTCGCGTCGATTCGAGGCGCCGCAGCAGGGCGCGATCGTCACGCACCGTGTATGGAGTGATGGACTGCACCGGATAGCGGTCGAGGTGGTCCCGCCGGGCCTCCTCATCGAGCTGGGACAGCAGGCACTGACCGATCGCGTGCGCGTGCCCCGTCTCCCGGAAGTCGGCCCATTCCTCGACCGCCGGGTTGCCCGGCGTGTCGGCGACGCACTGGACCTCGATCTCGCCGTCGCGGTAGACCGCGTAGTACACGGGCACACCGATCGAATCACGCCAGCGCGCAAGTGCGTCGACGACGGTGCTGCGACGTTTCTGCTGGGCACCGCTGCTGCTCAGCCGCTCGGCCGCCTCGCCGAGGAAGAACAGCCCCTTCTCCCGGCGCAGATAGCCCTCGTACGCCAGGGTGCGCAACAGGTGGTACGCCGTGGGGAGGGCGAGTCCGGTTTCGCGGGCCAGTTGTTTGGCCGGCGCCCCGTGCTCGTGCCGGGCGACGGACTCCAGGAGCCTCATCGCACGCTGGACGGATCCGATGAGAGTCGTGGGGTGCAGATCGGAGGAGGGGGTGTGCGGTCCTGCGGGTGCGGTGTCCACCGTGGCCAAGGGTCACTCCCGGAGCGCGAGGGGGGCCGCCCGTGCGGGGGTAACACGGGAGGGGTCAGTGCGCCGCTCGCGGGGATCAACCCCGCGTCGAGTTCCGGACTTTAACGGCCCGGGACCGCTCGCAGGCCGTCTGTACTGGAAACTTCCCTCGCCCGAGGGAACCGGAGATTCCTGTTACCGCCGCCAGGTTGCCGACCGACGGTTGTCGATCGGCCGCGGGCCACTGCCCGCGAGACCTGGCGGAAGCCTTCGTCCCCGCTCCCGCCCCTCCCCAACTCGCTTACCAGTCGCCCCTCGACGACGAGCTCGACATGAACTTCCGTACGACGTAGATCAGTCCGCCGACCAGCGCCACGAAGATCAGCACCTTGAAGAGCAGCCAGATCACAAAGCCGACGACGCTCATTATCAGGCCGCCGAACACGACCAGGGCGATGACCGGCACCGCGACCCACTTAACCCACCACGGCATACCCGCCAGAATGTCTCGCATCGCCCTTGTCCTTCTCTCTGCCCGTTTCCGAGTGCTGTCTCCGTCTGCTCCGAATGCTGACGGGGCTTGAATGTCCTGCCTTCGATGCTAGGCGCGGGAGGCTGCCGACGGGGGCCTCGCACCCCTTGTCCTCCCCTGACCGTTCCCCTAGGGAACCCTGAGGCGGACGTCAGCTCTCCGGGGGAGAGAAGACCACGAGAACCCTCAGGTCCTCGCTGATGTGGTGGAACTTGTGGGCGACACCCGCGGGCACGTAGACGACGCTGCCGCGCGCCACCTGGGTCGTCTCCATGCCGACCGTGATCGCGGCACGGCCGCTCACGACGAAGTACACCTCGTCCTGGCGGTGGGGCTGCTGCGGGTCCTGCTCGCCCGCGTCCAGCGCGTACAGGCCGACCGACATGTTCTTCTCACGCAGGAACTGGAGATACGCGCCGTCGTTGGCGGCGCGCTCCGCCTCCAGTTCATCCAGCCGGAATGCCTTCATCGCCGTTGTCCGCCCTTGCCCAGTGCTCGTCTGCGATCTCTTCTGTCACGATCAGACACATGAAGAATTTCGTAGTCAAGACGATCGCCAACGCCGGGGCCCTCGCCGTCGCCGTATGGCTGCTCGACAAGATCACCCTCACCGGTGAGGGCACCGGCAAGAAGGTCGGCACTCTGCTGCTCGTGGCGCTGGTCTTCGGGCTGGTGAACTTCCTGGTCAAGCCGGTCGTGAAGGTGCTCACCTTCCCGCTGTTCATCCTCACCCTCGGCCTGATCACCCTGGTGATCAACGCCCTGATGCTGATGCTCACCTCATGGCTGGCGGACAAGCTCGACCTGAGCTTTCACGTCGAGGGCTTCTGGACCGCCGTCATTGGCGGCCTGATCATCTCGATCGTCTCCTGGGCGCTGAACGTCGTCCTCCCCGACAAGGACTGAGCGGCCCTGATGCCCTATCGCGTGTGCTTCGTCTGCACCGGCAACATCTGCCGCTCCCCGATGGCCGAATCCGTCTTCCGCGCGCGCGTGTCGGAGGCCGGGCTCGACGGCCTGGTCGAGGTGGACAGTGCCGGTACCGGCGGCTGGCACGAGGGGAACGGCGCCGACCCGCGCACCGTTTCCGTACTGGAGACGAACGGCTACGAAAGCGGCCATGCGGCCCGTCAGTTCCGGGTCGACTGGTTCGCCCGGCTCGACCTCGTCATAGCGCTCGACGCCGGCCACCTGAAGGCACTGCGCCGCCTCGCCCCCACTGAGGCGGACGCCGGCAAGGTCCGGCTGCTGCGCTCGTACGACCCTGCCGCAAGCGGCGACCTCGACGTACCGGATCCCTACTACGGGGGCATGGACGGCTTCGAGGAGTGCCTTGGGATGGTGGAAGCGGCGAGCCCCGGCCTGCTCGCCGCCGTGCGGGAGCAAGTGGAAGGACAGCCGGCATGACAGATTCCGTCAGGGGCGCCGGTGACGGTACGCGCGCCGTGCGGGCCGGGCTGCCCGAGCCCGTCAAGCACGAGCCGACCCTCCCCGGCCCCGTCTTCGCCGCCCACTTCCATCTGCCGGGCGACCCCACCGGCCCGTACACCTACGGCCGCGACGAGAACCCGACCTGGACCCACCTGGAGCGCGCCATCGGCGAGCTGGAGGCACCGGATCGGGACGGCATCGAGACGCTCGTGTTCGCCTCCGGGATGGCCGCCACCTCCGCGGTCCTCTTCTCGCAGCTGCGCGCCGGCGACATCGCCGTGCTGCCCAGCGACGGCTACCAGGCGCTGCCGCTCGTCCGGGCACAGCTGGAGGGGTACGGCATCGAGGTACGCACCGCGCCGACCGGCGGCGACGCCCAGCTCGACCTGCTCGACGGCGCCAAGCTGCTGTGGATCGAGACCCCGTCCAATCCGGGGCTCGACGTGTGCGACGTGCGGCGGCTCGTCGAGGCGGCACACGCGCGTGGCTGCCTGGTGGCCGTCGACAACACCCTGGCGACTCCGCTCGGGCAGCGCCCGCTGGAGCTGGGCGCCGACTTCTCCGTGGCCAGCGGCACCAAGCAGCTCACCGGGCACGGAGACATCCTCCTGGGATACGTCACCGGTGGCGATGCCTCGGCGATGACCGCCGTACGGCGCTGGCGCAAGATCGTCGGGGCGATTCCGGGGCCCATGGAGGCGTGGCTCGCACACCGCTCTCTCGCCACACTCCAGCTGCGCGTCGACCGGCAGAACGCCAATGCGCTGGCGCTCGCCGAGGCCCTGCGCGACCGGCCCGAGGCTTTGGGGGTCCGCTATCCGGGGCTGCCCGGCGACCCCTCGCACGAGATCGCCTCGCGGCAGATGCGGCGCTTTGGATGCGTGGTGTCGTTCACGCTGCCCACGCGCGCGCGTGCCGACCGTTTTCTCGACGCGCTGCGCCTGGTGGACGACGCGACGAGTTTCGGCGGAGTACGGTCCACGGCCGAGCGGCGCGGCCGCTGGGGCGGCGACGCGGTGCCAGAGGGCTTCATCCGCTTCTCGGCCGGTGCCGAGGATCCGGAGGACCTGGTGGCGGATGTGCTGCGGGCGCTCGACGAGTCGGCGAAGTGAACGCTTTCTGAGCCACTGCTCAGTACACCGGCTACGTACAACGGACGGTCCGAGCCTCCCCCCTCGTGGCTCGGACCGTCCCGGTTCTGCGCGCGAAGAACCGCGCGAACAAGGCTAGTTGACTCTGTGTCAGTGTCCAATCACTGTAGCGACAGAGACCTATCGACTTATTTATAGTTGAGGGCTTCCGCAGAGCCGGGGAGGGTAGGAACGCCATGGATCTGGCCTTGCTGCGCACGTTCGTGACCGTGCACCGGGCCGGTTCCTTCACCCGCGCCGCCGCGCTACTGGGCCTCTCGCAGCCTGCCGTCACCTCCCAGATCCGCACCCTCGAACGACAGCTGGGGCGCCCGCTCTTCCTGCGTCAGGCCCGCGGAGTGACCCCTACGACGATCGGCGACGAGCTCGCCCACAAGGCCGCTCCGCATCTCGACGCCCTCGTGGAGATCGCGGAGACCGGCCTCGCCGAGACCTCCTCCGTACGTACCCTCCATCTCGCCGGGCCGCCGGAGTTCACCGCCGAGCGCGCCCTGCCCGCGCTGACGGAGCTGACCGGAGACGACGGCCAGGGTTTCGCCCTGCGTGCCTCGTTCGGCAACGCCGAGGAGACGCTGGAGGGGCTCGCTGCCGGGCATCACGATCTGGCCATCAGTACGGCCCGCCCGCGAGGCGCTCTACTCACCGCGACTCCGCTCTGCGACGAGGAGCACGTTCTGGTCGCCGCCCCGCGCTGGGCCGCCCGCACCGGCGCCGGCAAGATGCGCCGCAAGGGCCCGACCGCGCTGGAGAACTTCCCCGTGGTGGAGGTGCACGAGTCCCTGCCGTTCGTCGCCCGCTACTGGGCCTCCGTCTTCGACTCCCGCCCGGCCGCCTCGGGCACCGTCATCGCCCCGGACCTGCGCGCGGTCCTCGCCTGCGCCACCACCGGCGCGGGGCTCGCGGTGCTACCGCGCTATCTGTGCGCACCGGCCCTGGAGCGGGGCGAGGTGGTGGCGCTGATCGAACCCGCGGTACCTCCGCTTCGTACGTACTTCCTGGTCGTGCGCACTGGCACGCTGGCCATGCCGCATATCGCGCGGGCGCACGAGTGGTTGTTGCGCGCCGCCGCAGACTGGTCCTGACGGAGATGTTTCACGTGGAACCAACCGGGCCACATTTCTCCCATGACCGTCCGACCCGTGGTCAAGCGCACCGCCCGGGCCGTCCTCCTGGACGGCGATGACCTGATCCTGATCAAGCGGACCAAGCCCGGCGTCGATCCCTACTGGCTGACGCCCGGCGGCGGGGTCGAACCGGAGGACACGACTGTCGTCGACGCACTCCATCGTGAGGTCCACGAGGAACTCGGCGCCAAGATCACCGATGTGGTTCCGTGCTTCGTCGACACCGTCGAGCACATCGGCGCGGACAGCAGCACGACCGGCGTGAAGGTCCAGCACTTCTTCGTCTGCCGCCTGGGATCCATGGACCCCTCCCTGCGCCACGGCCCTGAGATCGAGGACCCCTGCGGCGACTACGAGATCGTGCGCATCCCCTTCACCAGAGTGGGCATCGCCTCCGTGCATCTCGTACCGCTGTCGCTGCGGCACTATCTCGACGGAAACATCGAGGGTGTACTGGCGCTGCATGCGCCTGACCTGGGCTGACGCCTCGCCGGAGTCAGTCTCGGGCGCCGACGAGCTCCTCCACCGAGTCGTGGCGGATCCGCTCCGACGGGATGCCGACGTCTCTCAGCGCGTCCACACCGCTGCGGATCATGCCGGGCGGGCCCGACAGATACGCGTCGTACTCGTTCCACGGCCCGTACTCGCGTACGGCGTCGGGAAGGTGCAGATGCGCCTGCTGGTCGACGATGGGGCGGACCGCGAGCCAGGGGTGGCTCTGCTGGAGCCGGAGCATGGTGTCGATGTCGTACAGGTCGTGATCGGTGCGAGCTCCGTAGAAGACCTCGACCGGGCGTCGCTCGCCGTGCTCGGCGACGTCCTCGACGAGCGCCTTGATGGGGGCTATGCCGGTGCCGCCGCCCAGGCAGAGCAGGCCGCTGTCGGTGGTGTGGTCCACCGTCATGGAGCCGGCCGGTGGGCCGAGGCGGATGATGTCGCCGGGCCGGGCGCGGTGCACCAGGGCATTGGAGACCCAGCCCGCGGGGACCGCCTTCACATGGAACGACAGCAGACCGTCGGAGCGGGCCGCCGAGGCGAACGAGTAGTGCCGCCAGATCCGCGGCCACCAGGGAGTCTCCAGGCTGGTGTACTGCCCGGCGAGGAAAGGATACGGCTGGTTGGGGCGGACCGTGACGACGGCGACGTCCGCCGTTCGGAGGTCGTGCGAGACCACCTCGGCCAACCACCAGGGCGGAGCGCGCAGTTCGTCCGCGGCCGCGGCGTCGATCATGACCTGCGAGATCGTCGTGTACGTCCGGACCCAGGCCGCCTCGGTCTCCTCGTCCCAGATCGCCTCGGCGAACCGGCTGAGCGAGCCGATGAGGCACTCGCCGACGGCCGGGTAGTGCTCGGGCCGCGTGCCGTACTTGCGGTGGCCCCGGCCCAGGTTCTTCAGATACGCGACCAGGACCTCGGTGTTGTCGATGTGCTCGGCCGCGGTCAGAAGCGCCTTGAGCAGCCGGTCCCGTTGGGTGTCCATCGCGGCGGGGAACAGCGGGCGCAGTTCCGGGTGGCGTACGAAGAGCAGCGCGTAGAAGTACGAGGTGACCTTGTCGGCGACAGGCCCCACCTCGGCCATCGTGCGGCGGATGAGGACGGCGTCGGGCGAGGCGGCCCGGACCGGCACGGGAACGGAGGCGGCGGCCCGCTGCTCCGGGACGCGGGGATCGTGGCTCGGCCTGGGTGGGACGGGCGGCTCGGCGGAGGCGAGCGCCGCGGGTATCGCCTCGGTCGGGCCTTGAGGGGCGGCACTCCGGTCGAGGGTGCCCGCAGGGGCGGGTCCGACACCGGATGTGCCGACATGGGCGGCGCCGGGATCAGCGGGGTGTGGGTCGGTGGCGCCGGCGTCAGCGTGGCCCGCGTGGAGGGCCCTGTCATCGGCGGAGGCCACGTGGGGGGCACTGCCGTCAGAGCTGGCGGCTTCGGCGGGGGCGGCGTCCGAGTCGGCTTCTGCGACCGGAGCCTTTCGGTGCCGCGCGGCTTCGCCGTCGCCCGCCGCGGGCCTGCCCACGGGGCGCAGCCCGGCCAGGCGGCTGCCCTCGGTCGTCCCCTGCTCGCCGCCCGCGGGCGGCTCCGGCGGCGTATGCGGCGTGAACCAGCCGCCCCCGTCGCCACCCCCTGAAGTGCCGTTGTCGGCCGACGTGGTGGTCGGAGCGTCCATGGTGTGCCTCGCCTCGAACATCTTTCGGTCGGTCTGCGCACTTCCTCGGTCGGAAGATGCCTGCTTTCCCCCGCAGACTGCTTTCTTTTCCCCCGTTTTGCCCCGTCGGCCCATGCGACCACGTTGATCCGTGAAATCCCGCACCCTACGGACAAGTAAGCCGAGAGTGTGACATTGGCCGCACTACCGCCATCGCAGCGTCCCACCGTGCGCCAACGCCCGGTCGCGTAACCGGAAATGCGAGTTTTTGATCTCTCCGTCCCGTTAGGCTGCGTTGTCCTGCGTTCGCCCTGGCGGGGTGCGTGGACATCACACCGGACGCGAACCGGAGTCGACCATACCGGTCACGGTCCGACAGACAAGTCCCGGCTTCCTTGCGCCAGGAATTGGCAGGGGCCGGACCATCAATTCCTTCAATTACCGGGTGCCCCGCACCAATTCATAGGCATCCCGCAGATCCAGCCCCACGTAGGAGTGCGTGGCGAGGCCTGCCACGTGCTGATCCGCATTGACCGCGACGGATACCGGCACCGCCCCGAACAGGTCCCTGTCCGACATCGAATCTCCGTACGCGACACAGTCGGCCCGCTCCACTCCGAACTCTTCGCACAGCCGGTCGGCGATCCGCACCTTGGCTGCCGCGCTCAGGATCCCCGCCGGGTCCACCGGCTCGGTGAACGGCACGGCGGGGAATCGTGATCCGTACGCCGCGTGCACGCCCCAGCCCGTCAGCCGCTCCACGAAGAAAGAGGGGGAGAGTGAGACGACGGCGCAGTAGTCACCCCGCCCCCTGATCTCCGCCCAGACGTCCTCGATTCCGGACAGCCAGGGCGCCCCGGCGAAGGCCGCCGCCACATGCGCCTCGGTGAGATCCGTCCAGAGGGCGTATACCTCTGCCGCATACTCCGGTGGGCCTATGAGCCCCGCGCCGACCGCCTCGTCGAGCGCCACCGTCTCGGCTTCCAGCCCGAGCTGCCGGGAAATCTCCACGGGCGCGGAGGTCCCGTGGAGCAACGTGCCGTCCAGATCGAAGAGATGAAGTCTCGCCATGTACGCCGAGGCTAGTACGCGAGGTTACTCCCGCTGTCAGACGTCCCCGACGCTCGCACCCGGCACGGTGTTTCACGTGAAACTAAGCCGCCCCGCACGCCGGGCCAACCTCATCGTCCATGTAGCCGCCTCCGCGAGCTGGCTCGGGCTCACGCTCGGGCTGCTCGCGCTGGCGGTCACCGCGACCACCACCGGGTCCGCGGTGACCGTGGAGGCCTCCGTCCGCGCCATGAAGCTCTTCGCCGACTGGCTCCTGATCCCTCTCGGGTTCCTCACGCTCCTCAGCGGCCTGGTGCTCTCCCTGGGCACGCCGTGGGGACTGGCGAGGCATCGGTGGGTCTACACCAAGTTCTGGCTGACGCTGGCCACGATCACGGCCACCACCTTCGCGCTGCGCCCAGGACTCGGTCCCACGGTCACCGCGGTCTCGGCGGGCGGAGCCCTGCCCGACCCGACTGACCTGCTGATGGGGCCGATCGTCTCGCTGTCCGCGTACGTCTTCATGACGGTGATCTCGGTCCTCAAGCCTTGGGGACTGACCCGACGCGGGCAAAGGATCCGTACGGCCGCCCGCAAACCGGTGGACGCCGAGCCCGCCCGTCAGACAGCCTGACCTGCGTGTCGACTCCATCCCCCGCCTCGCTGCCCATCCGCCGTCTGACGCCTCGCGACGTCTCCGCCTGCGCCGACCTCTCCGAGAACCGGGGTTGGCCCCGTGAGGACCACAAGTGGGGTCTGCTGCTCACGGCCGGCACGGGTTACGGCATCGACGACCCCGACGGCGGCCTCGTCAGCGCCTGCGTAGTGACCACGTACGGGCCTCAGGATCGCCCCCATCTGGGGGCGATCGGCATGATGCTCGTCGCTGAGCGGCATGCCCGCCAGGGCGTCGGGCGGCGCCTGATGCGGCATGTCGTCGCCGAGCTGGGCACCACTCCGCTGACCCTGCACGCCACTCCGTACGGCCGGCCCCTCTACGAGGAGTTGGGGTTCAAGGCCACCGGCCGGGCCGAGATGGTCCGCGGACACTTCGTGCCGGGCGGACCGAACCCTGAGGTTGCCACGCGTCCGGCCGCGGCAGAGGACCTCATCGAGATCCTCCGGCTCGACGAGGAGGTCTTCGGCACCGACCGGACGCACATGATCACGCGCCTGCCCGCCTTCGCCGACCAGCTGCGCGTCGCCGAGGAGGACGGCCGGATCATCGGGTACGCGGCGGCCTGGCCCAACATGACCAACCATGTCGTGGGCCCGCTGATCGCCCGGGACACGCGGACGGCGAAGGCACTCATCTCCTCGCTGGCCGCCCACACCGACCGCCTGTTGCGCACCGACATCGACGTGCGCCATGAGGAGTTGCTGACGTGGGTGAAGGAACGGGGGCTCGCTTCCGCGGGCTTCAACGCGGTCATGACGTACGGCATCGCGGAGCTGCCGGGCGACTGGACCCGGCGGTTCGCCCCGCTCACGGTGGCGGCGGGCTGAGCGGCCGACGAGAGGCCCGGCCGACGGCGGTCCCCTGTTCGTGCTGCATTGGTCGGCCGGTCGGACGCGGGGCCGCCCTGGCCTCGCACTTGACTTGATGCGGTCCGGACAGGGGGTCCGTGCTGGACAGCGGCCTTCGGCAGGTCAGTGGTGGACGGCAGTCTTCTGTTCCGAAAGCTCCGCATCGGCGACGACCTTGCTGGAGGCGTCAGCGCGGCGCTCCAGGACAGCCGAGAGCACGGCGAGCACCAGCGCGGCCGCGGCGAGGCCGGCGCCGACCCAGTTCGGAGCGGTGTACCCCAGGCCGCCCGCGATGACGAGACCGCCGAGCCAGGCCGAGAGGGCGTTGCCCAGGTTGAAGGCGCCGATGTTCACGGCTGAGGCAAGCGTCGGGGCGCCGTGCGCCTGGTCGAGCACCCTCTTCTGCAGCGGAGGCACGGTGGCGAACCCGAGGGCACCGATCAGCGCGATGGTCACGGCCGCCGCGATCTTGTTCTGTGCGGTGAGCGTGAACAGGGCGAGTACGACGGCGAGGGCGCCCAGCGAGACGTACAGCATCGGCATCAGCGCGCGGTCGGCGAACCTGCCGCCGACAAGGTTGCCGACCACCATGCCGAGACCGAAGAGGACGAGCAGCCAGGTCACGGAGCCGTCGGCGAAACCGGCCACGTTCGTCATCATCGGTGCGATGTAGGTGATCGCCGCGAAGACTCCGCCGAACCCGAGGACGGTCATCGCCATGGCGAGCAGCACCTGCACGTTCTTGAACGCGGCCAGTTCGTGGCGCAGGTGCACGCCTTCCGGCTTGGGCATGTCGGGGACGAGCCTGGCAACACCCGCCAGGCCGATGACGCCCAGGCCCGCGACGATTGTGAAGGTGACGCGCCAGCCGACGGACTGCCCGATGAGGGTGCCCAGCGGTACGCCGACGACGTTGGCGACGGTCAGTCCGGTGAACATCATCGCAATGGCCCCGGCCTTCTTGTCGGGCGCGACGAGGTCTGCCGCGACGACCGAACCGATACCGAAGAACGCACCGTGCGCGAGCGAGGCGACCACGCGGCCGACCAGCATGAGAGAGAAGTCGGGGGCGACGGCGGAGAGCAGGTTGCCGAGGATGAACAGCCCCATCAGCAGCATCAGCATCCGCTTGCGGGACATCCTGGTGCCGAGGGCGGTCATGAGCGGGGCACCGAACATGACGCCCAGCGCGTAGCCGGTCACGAGGAACCCGGCGGTGGGGATGGAGACCCCGAAGTCACCCGCCACCTCGGGCAGCAGGCCCATGATCACGAACTCGGTGGTCCCGATTCCGAAGGCCCCGATCGCGAGGGCCAAAAGCGCGAGAGGCATGCGGGGAGAACCTTCCCAGAAGATTGCAGGAGCGCCTTACGTGCTGCAACAATAATTGCAGACGCTGGCTAAATGCAAACGCGGGCTATTGCTGTTGTGCTCTACCCTGGTCTCAGCCGCTCCGGGACGGAGGAACACGCCATGACAGCGACAGACCCCGCGCTCACCGCCCTCGCCCAGGGCTGGTGCGCCCTCTCCTTGCTCCACGGGAGGATCGAGGCGCACATCGAACGCGCCCTGCAGTCCGGGCACGGGCTGAGCGTGCGCGAGTACTCCCTGCTCGACGTCCTCAGCCGCCAGCACGACGGCGACGGCGGTCATCTGCAGATGAAGCAGGTCGCCGACGCGGTCGTGCTCAGCCAGAGCGCCACCACGCGTCTGGTCACCCGACTCGAGGACCGCGGGCTGCTCGCGCGCTACCTGTGCCCGACCGACCGCCGCGGCATCTACACGAACGTCAGCGAGACCGGCCTCGAGCTCCTCGACGAAGCCCGCCCCACCAACGACACCGCCCTCCGCGAAGCGCTCGACGAAGCGGCCAAGAACCCCGAACTGGCCCCTCTGGTCCGCGTCGTGGAATCGGCAAGCGTGCCCACACCCGTGTAGGACCTGCCCACCGTGTCTGCGTAGCCTGCCGTCATGGGAGATCTCGAGATACGACCAGCCGTCGCGGACGACGTCCCCGCCATCGTCGCGATGCTCGCCGACGACCCGTTGGGCGCCCAACGGGAGTCACCGGACGACCTGAGCCCCTATCTGGCCGCGCTGGAGCGCCTGACCGGTGACCCGAACCAGCACCTTGTCGTCGCCGTGCGCGAGGGGCGCGTCGTGGGCACCCTCCAGCTCACGATCATTCCCGGACTGTCCCGCAAGGGCGCGACCCGCTCCATCATCGAAGGCGTACGCGTTCATGTCGACGAGCGTGGCAGTGGCCTGGGCACCCGGTTCATCGAGTGGGCCGTCGACCTGTCCCGGCGCGAGGGCTGCCGGCTGGTGCAGCTGACCTCCGACGTCACCCGCACCGATGCACACCGGTTCTACGAGCGGCTCGGATTCACCGCCTCACACGTGGGGTTCAAACTGCAGCTCTGAAGCGAAGCCCTGAAGGCAGTCGGTCCGAACGCCTTTGTGGCATGTAGGGGGTGTCCTGTTTCACGTGAAACAGGACACCCCCTCACCTCTTCACACAGGACGCCCTTCTTCGCACAAGACGTTTCCGGACGACAGAGCGCCTATCGGATCCCGCGCCACCCCTCGGGGTCCACCCCGCCCGGCACGGGAGCCTCTTCCTCGTACGGCTGCCGCGTGAACACGAACGACCCGAGGTCCAGGTGGCTGACCGACCCGTCAGCGCGCCGTACGGCCGTCAGGAGCTCGCCTGCGTAGTAACCGTCGAGCCCCGTCCAGGTCCCGTCTCCATCGGCCCTGAAGCGCGAGCGCCGGCCATTGCCGGACAAGGGCCCGAGCGAGACGCCCCCGTCGGCGGTGAGGCGCAGCGCGAAGGCGTTGGTCCCCCAGTACCACGGACCCGTCAACTCCAGTACGGACCTGTCGACTTCGGGCAGCGGTCGCCACGGCTCCGGAATCCGGGGTTCGGCCTCGGCGACGATGCGTACGAGATCGGCGGCGACTGTCGACACCAGCGGGCCGGAGGTGCAGTTGGTGAGAACCACGGCGGCCAGGTCGTCCTCGACGCTGATCATGAGACCGGCGAGGAAGCCCGGGAGGGAACCCCCGTGTCCCACGAAGGTCCGGCGACCTCGGTGCTGGATCTGCATCCCGAGGCCGTACGCTGCACCGGCCGCCACCTCTTCGGCTTCGGCCGGCGCGGCGGGCGTACGCATCTCCAGGACCGACTCCGCACTCAGCACCCGGTCGTCCCCCTTGGCAAGGAAGGCCGCGAAACGGGCCAAGTCACCTGAGGTCGACCAGAGTTGACCGGCAGGCGCCATCCGGCCCAGGTCTTCGATGGGCTCCGGGAGCATCACATCCGCCCAGGGATGCACGGCCCAGCCGCCTGCGTGAGGCGCCTGCGGGTGCCCGCTCGTACGGTGCAGTCCCAGCGGTTCGAGCACGTCGCTCCGCAGGACGTCCTCCCACCGGGCGCCCTTCAGCTCCTCGACCAGCGCGCCCAGCAACGTGTAGCCGGGGTTCGAGTAGTGGAACCGCCGTCCTACAGGGTGCCTGTGCGGCTGCTCGCCCAGCACGTCGGAGAGCTCGGGGCGCAGCGATCCGGGTGTGCGCTCCCACCAGGGCGCCGGCGATTCGGCCGCCAACCCGCCCGTATGCGCGAGCAGTTCGGCGATCGTCGCCTCCCCCGCACCCGTGCCTGGCAGATGCTTCTCCAGCGGATCACCCAGGTCCAGCAGGCCCTCGTCGCGCAGCCGCAGTACGAGGACGGCGGTGAACGTCTTGGTGATCGAACCGATCCGGTACTGCACGTTCTCGTCCGGCCCGTGCCCGTCCACCGAGGTGCGGGACCCGTGCCACACCGTCTCCCCGCCCCGGACGACCGCCGCCACCAGCGACGGTGACCTCCCCTCGGCCTGAGCGGTGGCGATCCGATGGAGCAGGGCACGGCGCGTGGCAGGAAGCAGCTCTTCCTGGGATGTCGTCATGGTCCAAGTCCACCTGGCCCGACGTCCTGCGTCGAGCGCATTTCGCCGCGGCAGACGATCAGGTCTGTGCCATGTCCACGAAACGCGAGTAGTGGCCCTGGAAAGCAACCGTGATGGTGGCCGTCGGGCCGTTACGGTGCTTGCCCACGATGATGTCCGCCTCGCCGGCGCGCGGCGACTCCTTCTCGTACGCGTCCTCGCGGTGCAGCAGGATCACCATGTCCGCGTCCTGCTCGATCGAACCGGATTCGCGCAGGTCGGAGACCATCGGCTTCTTGTCCGTGCGCTGCTCGGGGCCACGGTTCAGCTGCGAGAGTGCGATCACCGGCAGTTCCAGCTCCTTGGCCAGGAGCTTCAGGTTTCGCGACATGTCGGAGACTTCCTGCTGTCGGCTCTCGGACCGTTTGCCGCCGGACTGCATCAGCTGCAGATAGTCGATGATGACGAGCTTCAGGTCGCTGCGCTGCTTGAGGCGGCGGCACTTGGCGCGGATCTCCATCATCGACAGGTTCGGGGAGTCGTCGATGTACAGCGGGGCGGCGGAGACGTCCGGCATCCTGCGCGCGAGCCGCGTCCAGTCGTCATCGGTCATCGTGCCGGACCTCATGTGGTGCAGGGCCACGCGTGCCTCGGCCGACAGCAGACGCATCGCGATCTCGTTGCGGCCCATTTCGAGCGAGAAGATCACGCTCGGCATGTTGTGCTTGATCGAACAGGCCCGTGCGAAGTCCAGCGCCAGCGTGGACTTACCCATGGCGGGGCGGGCCGCGATGATGATCATCTGACCGGGATGCAGCCCGTTGGTCAGCTGGTCGAGGTCGGTGAAGCCGGTCGGCACACCAGTCATCTCTCCCGACCGCGAACCGATCGCCTCGATCTCGTCGAGCGCGCCCTCCATGATGTCGCCGAGCGGCAGATAGTCCTCGGTGGTGCGCTGCTCGGTGACCGCGTAGATCTCGGCCTGGGCGCTGTTGACGATCTCGTCCACGTCGCCGTCGGCCGCATAACCCATCTGTGTGATGCGCGTCCCGGCCTCGACCAGGCGGCGCAGCACCGCGCGCTCGTGGACGATCTCCGCGTAGTACTCGGCGTTCGCCGCGGTCGGGACCGTCTGGACCAGCGTGTGGAGATACGAGGCGCCGCCGACCTTGGTGATCTCGCCGCGCTTGGTGAGCTCGGCGGCAACCGTGATCGGGTCAGCCGGCTCACCCTTCGCGTAGAGGTCGAGAATCGCACCGTAAACGGTCTCGTGCGCCGGCCGGTAGAAGTCGTGTCCCTTGAGCACCTCGACCACGTCGGCGATGGCGTCCTTCGAGAGCAGCATGCCGCCGAGGACCGACTGCTCGGCGTCCAGGTCCTGCGGCGGCACCCGCTCGAAGGACGAGCCTCCACCGTCCCAGGCACCGTTGTCCGGACCTCGGTCGTGCTGATCGTCTCGACCCCGGCCACCGTCGCGGCGCTGACGGGAGGCAGGCAATCGATCACTGGGACCGCTGTCGGCCCAGGGGTCGTCCAAGGGCTCGGAAATACTCACCCGGGCCACCTCCTCCCGTCCGCCGAGCGGACCTCGCCGTGCCCCTCATTCCTACGGCACGACACTGACAAATGAGACGCCCAACTCCGGTTCTGACGCGTCGGTTTTGCGAGGTTTCCGCAGACGGAGGAGGAAGTAGGCGCCGCACCAAGGTAGGCCCGCCGGGACCGTCAGCCAATCTGGTTATCCACAGGCCATGTGGACGACGGCCCCGATGCTGTGGAGAACCCGGCAAAACCTGTGCACGACCCGGTGGACAGGCCTGTGAACAAGCCCTCAGCTCGCTTTCGACACTGCATCTGACCTGCATGTTTCCCGTCCACCGGCTGTGCAGAAGAAAAACTTTTCCGGTCGGACCAAGATCGGCTCGAACGGCACACGACGGCGCATTCGATGAGAGTGCAAGTAAGGGTCATGAGCTGCTTGCATCTCTTACCTGTGGAAGATTAGATTGATGTGCATGACACAGGCTCCCGCGGCGACCAAGGCCGCCCGGCGTCGGCACGACCGAGAGATCGTCGCGCTGGCCGTTCCGGCCTTCGGCGCTCTCATCGCCGAGCCTCTTTTTCTCTTGGCCGACACCGCCATCGTCGGCCATCTCGGTACCGCACAGCTCGCCGGTCTCGGCGTTGCCTCGGCCCTCCTCGTCACGGCCGTCAGCATCTTCGTCTTCCTCGCGTACGCCACTACGGCGGCAGTCTCCCGCCGGGTCGGCGCGGGCGATCTGAAGACTGCCATCCGCCAAGGCATGGACGGCATCTGGCTCGCCCTGTTGCTCGGCACCGCTGTTGTCGCCCTCGTGTTGCCCACGGCACCCGGCCTGGTGGAACTCTTCGGCGCCTCCGACACCGCCGCGCCCTACGCCATCACCTATCTGCGCATCTCGACGCTCGGCATCCCCGCGATGCTCGTCGTCCTTGCCGCCACCGGAGTCCTGCGCGGCCTGCAGGACACGAAGACACCGCTCTACGTCGCCGTCGCGGGCTTCGTCGCCAACGCCGCCCTCAACGTGGGCCTCGTCTACGGCGCGGACCTCGGTATCGCCGGCTCTGCCTGGGGCACCGTCATCGCCCAGTTCGGCATGGCCGCGGTGTACCTCCTCGTGGTCGTCCGCGGTGCGCGGAAACACGGGGCATCGCTGCGGCCGGACGCCGCCGGGATACGGGCCTGCGCGCAAGCAGGCGCACCACTGCTGGTCCGCACACTCTCGCTGCGCGCGATTCTGATGATCGCCACCGCTGTCGCCGCCCGTCTCGGAGACGCCGACGTCGCCGCCCACCAGATCATCTTGTCGCTGTGGAGCCTGCTCGCCTTCGCCCTCGACGCCATCGCCATCGCCGGGCAGGCCATCATCGGACGCTATCTCGGCGCGGACGACGCCCAGGGTGCTCGCGAGGTCTGCCGTCGCATGGTGCAGTGGGGCGTCGCTGTCGGCGTCGTGCTCGGCGGTCTGGTGATCGCCGGCCGCTCCCTGTTCCTCCCGTTGTTCACCAGCGACTCGGTCGTGCAGGACACGGCACTTCCCGCCCTGCTCGTCGTGGCGCTCTCGCAGCCGATCTGCGGGATCGTCTTCGTCCTCGACGGCGTGCTGATGGGTGCCGGAGACGGCCCGTACCTTGCGTGGGCGATGCTGCTCACTCTGGCTGTATTCGCTCCGGTGGCATTGCTCGTGCCCACGTTCGGCGGCGGACTGACCGCAGTCTGGGGAGCGATGACCTTGATGATGACCGTGCGGATGCTGACCTTGTGGCTACGCTCCCGCTCAGGCCGCTGGATCGTCACCGGCGCGACGCGCTGAGCAAACCCGGCTTCGGCGCTCCGGCTTCGACCGGATGCGTGAGCTCGCTACGTTTCACGTGAAACGACGGCCGATCCACGTGTTTCACGTGAAACAGCCCTCGCCCCTAATCGCCGTCAGAGGCGGTCGGGCCGCAAGAGACCCCGCCAAGCGTGTGGGGCCGCACCCCGAAGGGTGCGGCCCCACATACTGCTTCAGCAAGCGCAGCGCTTAGGCTGCGACGACCTCGATGTTGACCTTGGCGGCAACCTCGGGGTGCAGACGCACGGACGTCTCGTGAGCGCCCAGCGTCTTGATCGGCGAGCCCAGCTCGATGCGGCGCTTGTCGACCTCGGGGCCACCGGAAGCCTTGATCGCCGAAGCGACGTCAGCCGGGGTGACGGAACCGAAAAGACGACCGGCGTCGCCGGAGCGAACGGCCAGACGAACCTTCACGCCTTCGAGGCGGGCCTTGATCTCGTTGGCCTGCTCGATGGTCGCGATTTCATGGATCTTGCGAGCACGACGAATCTGCTCGACGTCCTTCTCGCCACCCTTGGTCCAGCGGATCGCAAAGTTCCGCGGGATCAGGTAGTTGCGAGCGTAACCGTCCTTGACGTCGACGACGTCGCCCGCGGTACCGAGGCCGGAGACCTCGTGGGTGAGGATGATCTTCATTTGTCGGTCACCCTTCCCTTATCGCGCGGTGGAGGTGTAGGGCAGCAGCGCCATCTCACGGCTGTTCTTAACGGCCGTGGCGACGTCACGCTGATGCTGCGTGCAGTTGCCGGTCACGCGGCGGGCACGGATCTTGCCGCGGTCGGAAATGAACTTCCGCAGCATGTTCGTGTCCTTGTAGTCCACGTACGTGACCTTGTCCTTGCAGAAAGCGCAGACCTTCTTCTTCGGCTTGCGCACAGGCGGCTTCGCCATGGGTGTTTCTCCTGTGTGATCAAGAAGTGTGGGTACGGCCCATCTTCGGCACTGTGCCTAGAAGGGGGGCTCGTCCGAGTAGCCGCCACCGGAGCCGCCGGAACCGCCGGAGCCGGAACCGCCAGAGCTTCCGCCCCAGCCGCCACCGCCACCGCCGCCGGCCGGGTTGCCACCGGCAGGAGCGCTGGTCGCCCAGGGGTCGTCGGCGGGAGCCCCGCCGCCCTGCTGCTGACCGCCGCCGGAGCCTCCGCCCCAGCCGCCGCCCTGCTGGCCGCCGCCACCGCCACCGCCGCTGTAACCGCCCTGGCCGCCTCGACCGGTGGTCTTGGTGACCTTGGCCGTGGCGTTCTTCAGGCTGGCGCCGACTTCCTCGACGTCCAGTTCGTAGACCGTGCGCTTGACGCCTTCACGGTCCTCGTAGGACCGCTGCTTCAGTCGGCCCTGCACGACGACGCGCATGCCTCGCTGAAGCGACTCTGCGACGTTCTCCGCCGCCTGACGCCAGACCGAGCAGGTCAGGAACAGGCTTTCGCCGTCCTTCCACTCGTTGGTCTGACGGTCGAAGGTGCGGGGGGTGGACGCGACACGGAACTTCGCGACCGCCGCACCGGAAGGGGTGAAGCGCAGCTCGGGGTCGTCGACAAGATTGCCGACTACCGTGATGACGGTCTCGCCTGCCATGGGGGAACCTCTCGGCGGGTTTGCTGCTGGCTGCTTGGTGCTGCTACTCGATGCCCGAGATCAGCTGAGCGGGAGAGCTCAGTGGGTCTCGGGACGGAGGACCTTGGTCCGGAGGACCGACTCGTTCAGGTTCATCTGGCGGTCGAGCTCCTTGACGACCGCAGGCTCGGCCTGCAGGTCGATGACCGAGTAGATGCCCTCGGGCTTCTTCTTGATCTCGTACGCGAGACGACGACGGCCCCAGGTGTCGACCTTCTCGACCTTTCCGTTGGCCTCACGGACAACGGAAAGGAAGTTTTCGATCAGCGGAGAGACAGCGCGCTCTTCGAGATCGGGGTCGAGGATGACCATCACTTCGTAGTGACGCATGTGGAACCCACCTCCTTTGGACTCGGCGGCCACGGTCGTTCCGTGGCAGGAGGGTTGTTATGCGTACGCAACGGTATCGGCAGCCACTGACAATCGGCCCTCCGAACAGCGAACTGAGCGGGGGATCGCGCCATGGCCTGGGCATACACCGGTGCAGACGCTACAGACTACCCGCACCCCGGCCTCCGGTTGAAATCCGGGGCAGGTGAGCGTCAATCTGTACACGTCGGGTGTGTATGGCGCTACGATGCGCC
Source organism: Streptomyces sp. NPDC050704 (assembly GCF_040654355.1). Taxonomy (NCBI): domain Bacteria; kingdom Bacillati; phylum Actinomycetota; class Actinomycetes; order Kitasatosporales; family Streptomycetaceae; genus Streptomyces; species Streptomyces sp. NPDC050704. Next base: position 158,316 of record NZ_JBFAHW010000010.1, read on the forward strand.
GCCTTCCGCAGGAGGTGCCCCATGGCACAGGCATTGCGACCCAACCCCGTCGGTTCCCTGTTCGCCACCGACCACAAGCCCCATCCGCTCCAGGACACCCTGCTCGCCGTAACGCTGGTGCTCGGGGTGACGTCTTTCGTGACGGCGATGTTCCACAACCTCCATCTGCTCAGCTCATGGACGGGACTGGTGGGCATCCTCACCGGAGCGGCCGGACAGTACCTCTCGGAGACGACCCGGGAACGCTTCGGGCTGATCCTGGGCCTCGGTGCCGCGGGCATCGGCTTCTTCCTGGGCATGGCGCACGGCGGCCTCTTCGGCGGCGTCATCGGCTGACCCCCCGACGGTCGGGGACCGCCGGCCCCCGGCCTGTCCAACACCCGGCACGGTAGCCGGACAACACCGCCAGGCGTCCGGCCGCGTATCCGGTCGGGGTCGAGGTTCCATACGGCCAGACGAGGCGCTCACAGGGCGCAGTAGGCTTCGGCGCGAGAGCCGGAGCCCCTGTACCCATGGGGACACACCAGCCCGAGGAGCGCCCCGAATGAGCCTGACCCTGAGGACCATCAGCCGAGAGCAGCATCTGGCGTACATCCAGAGCCTGCCCGCGGCGAGCCACATGCAGGTCCCAGCCTGGGCCGATGTCAAGGCGGAGTGGCGCTCCGAGAACCTCGGATGGTTCGACGACAGGACCGGCGAGATGGTCGGTGCGGGTCTTGTGCTGTACCGGCAGCTGCCCAAGATCAAGCGCTATCTCGCCTATCTGCCCGAGGGCCCGGTCATCAACTGGTTCGCGCCGAATCTGACCGAGTGGCTGGATCCGATGCTCGCCCACCTCAAGCAGCAGGGCGCCTTCTCTGTGAAGATGGGCCCGCCGGTGATCATCCGGCGCTGGGAGGCCGCTTCGATCAAGAAGGGCATCCAGGACCCGGACGTGAAGCGCCTGCGCGACATCGAAGCCGACTTCATCGAGCCGCGCGCTTTCGAAGTCGCCGACCGGCTGCGCCGCATGGGCTGGCAGCAGGGCGAGGACGGCGGGGCCGGCTTCGGCGACGTACAGCCTCGCTACGTCTATCAAGTGCCGCTCGCGAACCGCTCGTTGGAAGACGTCCACAAGGGCTTCAACCAGCTGTGGCGGCGTAACATCAAGAAGGCTGAGAAGGCCGGCGTCGAGGTCGTCCAGGGCGGCTACCAGGACCTGGAGGAGTGGCAGCGCCTCTACGAGATCACCGCCGCGCGCGACCACTTCCGGCCCCGCCCGCTCTCGTACTTCCAGCGCATGTGGACAGCCCTCAACACTGAGGACCCGAACCGCATGCGGCTCTATTTCGCGCGGCATGAGGGCGTGAACCTGTCCGCCGCGACGATGCTGGTCGTCGGCGGGCACGTCTGGTACTCCTACGGTGCCTCCGACAACATCGGGCGCGAGGTCCGGCCCTCGAACGCGATGCAGTGGCGGATGCTGCGCGATGCCTACGCGCTCGGCGCCACCGTCTACGACCTGCGCGGCATCTCCGACTCCCTGGATGAGACCGATCACCTCTTCGGTCTCATCCAGTTCAAGGTGGGCACGGGCGGGCAGGCCGCCGAATACCTCGGTGAGTGGGACTTCCCGCTCAACAAGCTGCTCCACAAGGCGCTCGACATCTACATGTCGCGCCGCTGACGCCCCAGAATGTGCCTTCATACCTCTGATACACCGCTGCCACCAGAAAGGTTCCAGGTCCGGCCATGGCGCTCACCCTCTACGTCGACACCGCGCGCTGGCGGGCGCACCACAAGCACGTCTCCGAGCAGTTCCCGGGGCTCGTCCCCGTCTGCAAGGGCAACGGCTACGGCTTCGGCCACGAGCGGCTTGCTGACGAGGCCACACGTCTGGGCTCCGACGTCCTCGCCGTCGGCACGACGTACGAGGCGGCGCGGATCAAGGACTGGTTCGGCGGCGACCTGTTGGTGCTGACGCCCTTCAGACGGGGCGAGGAGCCCGTACCGCTGCCCGACCGGGTCATCCGCTCCGTGTCGTCGATAGACGGCGTCTACGGCCTCGTGGGCGCCCGCGTCGTCATCGAGGTCATGTCCTCCATGAAGCGGCACGGGGTGAGCGAACAGGATCTGCCCCAGCTCCACGCCGCCATAGAGAACGTGCGGCTCGAGGGCTTCGCCATCCACCTGCCGCTGGACCGCACCGACGGCTCGGACGCCGTCGAGGAGGTCATCGGCTGGATGGACCGGCTGCGTGCGGCCCGCCTGCCGCTGCACACGATGTTCGTGAGCCATCTCAAGGCCGCTGAACTCGCCCGGCTGCAGCAGCAGTTCCCGCAGACCCGCTTCCGCGCCCGCATCGGCACGCGACTGTGGCTGGGGGACCATGAGGCCACCGAGTACCGCGGTGCCGTCCTGGATGTCAGTCCCGTCGCCAAGGGTGACCGTTTCGGCTACCGCCAGCAGAAGGTCGCCTCGGACGGCTGGCTGGTGGTCGTGGCGGGCGGCACCTCGCACGGGGTCGGCCTGGAGGCCCCGAAGGCACTGCACGGCGTCATGCCGCGCGCCAAGGGCGTCGCCCGGGCCGGTCTGGCCACGGTCAACCGGAACCTTTCGCCGTTCGTCTGGGGCGGCAAGCAGCGCTGGTTCGCGGAGCCCCCGCACATGCAGGTCTCGATCCTCTTCGTGCCCTCGGACGCCCCGGAGCCCAAGGTCGGCGAGGAGCTGGTGGCCCATCTGCGGCACACCACGACGCAGTTCGACCGCATCGTCGAGCGCTGACCGCGGAGGGCCTGAGCCCACGGACAGAAACGAAAGGCCGTACACGGACTCCGTGTACGGCCTTTTGCGTAGCGCGCCTACGCCCTGTTCGCTCAGGGCGAACTGTCGCCCGCCTGACCGTTCCGGCTGCCCCACTCCACCGTCGGCCCGTCGATGTGCGCCGCGTGCCGCGGCGGACGAGCTGCGGCGCCCAGGACGAAGACGTCTCCCGCGCCGTCCAGAACTCCGCCCGACGGATCGTCGTCACCGGAGCGGCGCACCGCGTCCCGCTCCGGCATGAAGATGTCGCGCACGACCACGGCGCACAGATACAGCGTTCCCAGCAGGTGGGCGGCGATGGCCATTTGATAGCCCTCCTGCGGAAGCCCCTTGTGAGCATCGCCGCTGGTCGTGTACGCGAGATACATCCAGATCCCGATAAAGTACGCGACCTCGCACGCCTGCCAGATCAGGAAGTCCCGCCACTTCGGGCGGGCCAGCGCCGCGAGTGGGACCAGCCACAGTACGTACTGGGGCGAGTAGACCTTGTTGGTGAGGATGAAGGCCGCGACGATCAGGAATGCCAGCTGGGCGAAGCGCGGTCGGCGCGGAGCGGTCAGCGCGAGTGCCGCGACGCCCACGCTGGAGATCAGCATCAGCACCGTGGCGGACGTGTTGACGGTGTCGGTGGCGAGCGGTGTATCCATCCGCTGGGAGAGGATCAGCCAGAAGGAGCCGAAGTCGACGCCGCGTTCCTGGCTGAACGTGTAGAACTTCGACCAGCCCTCGTGCGCGAGCAGCATGACCGGAAGATTCACCACCAGCCAGGCGCCGGCCGCGCCGAGCAGGGCGGTGCCGAACTCCCGCCACTTGCCCGCGCGCCAGCACAGCACGAGCAGCGGCCCGAGCAGCAGGACGGGGTAGAGCTTGGCGGCCGTGGCGAGCCCCAGCAGGACACCGAAGGCAAGAGTGCGGCCCCGCGACCACATCAGCATCGCGGCGGCCGTCAGAGCGACGGCCAGCAGGTCCCAGTTGATGGTGGCCGTCAGGGCGAAGGCGGGTGCCAGAGCGACCAGCAGACCGTCCCAGGGCCGCCGCCGGTGAGTGCGGGTCACGCAGACGGCGATGACGGCAGCACACACCATCAGCATCCCGGCGTTGACCATCCAGTAGACCTGTTCCCGGTCCTGGATGCTCCCGCTGCCCGGCGTCAGCCAGGAGGCCGCCTCCATGAACACACCGGTCAGCACCGGGTATTCGAGGTACTCCATGTCGCCTTCGAGCTTGTCGAAGTACGGCACGAGCCCGTCGGCGAAACCCCGCCCCTGGTAGAGATGCGGGATGTCCGAGTAGCAGGCGTGCGTGTACTGCGAGCTTGCCCCGAAGAACCAGCCGCCGTCGTAACAGGGCAGCTTCTGCACCATCCCGAGGGCGAACATGCCGATCGCGACGAGTGCGATGACGCGTACGGGAGTCCACCAGGACACCCCGAGCAGGGCGCGCCGTCCGATGGGGCCGCCGAACAGTTCGCTGCCGGTCGCGGCGACCGGGTCCTCCTTGGTCGGCCGTACCGTCTCTGGCTCGTGCGCGCTCGCTCGCGTCGTCTCTGCGCTGGGCATGCCGCACATCCTGCCGTACGCGGCTGGGAATACGCCGAGGGCCGTCGCACCGAGTCGGTGCGACGGCCCTCGTTTCTCGTGAAACACCCCACTCGGGATGTTTCACGTGAAACACCCACAGTGGCGGCTACCCCGTTCCTCCGAAGATGCCGCCGTTGCCGTTGCCTCTGCTGTTGCCGGTCTCGCTCTCCGTCGGAGAGGCCGTCACGCCTCCGTCTGTACCGCCTGCGTCCGTTCCGCCCGTATCGGTACCACCCGTGTCTGTGCAGGCGGGGTCGAACGGGTTGTTGCAGATCTCGCTCTCCGAGGGCGAGGGAGAGGGCTCGGGCTCGCTGGGAGTGGGAGTCGGGGACGGGGTCGTCTCCTCTTCCTCCTCCGTCTGGGTGGGCGTGGGGATCACGCTCGGGCTCGGGACGTCGTTGACGACCTCACCGATGGGCTCGGGCGTCGGGAACTTCTCCACCTTCGTGTTCTTGAGCGCCTGCTCCATGTAGTCGTGCCAGATCTCGGCCGGGAACGAAGCACCGTGAATCTTGTTCTGGCCACCAGTTCCGTACATCTCCAGGAACTCGCGCTTCTTGTTGGACTCGTCGTCGTCCATGCGGTACATGGAGATCGCGGTCGAGAGCTGCGGGGTGTACCCGACGAACCAGGCGGACTTGTTGCCGTCGGTCGTACCGGTCTTGCCCGCCACCGGCCGGCCGTCCAGCTTGGCCGCGGTACCGGTGCCGTCGTCCACGACGGTCTTGAGGACGTCGGTGACGTTGTCGGCGACCTGCGGGGTGAATGCCTGCTTCGTCTTGGCCGTGTCCGCGTGCTTGAAGACCGTTCCGTCCTCGTTCGTGATCTCGTCGACCGAGTACGGGTCGTTCTGCTTGCCGCTTTCCGCGAAGGTGGCGTACGCACCGGCCATACGGATCGCACTGGGGTCGGAGGTACCGAGGGAGAAGGACGGGAAGTTGGCGCTGGCCAGGGTGCCTTCCTTGATGCCCGCGTCCAGGGCGGACTCCTGGACCTTGTCCAGGCCTACGTTCATACCCAGTTGAACGTAGGCGGAGTTGGCGGAAACCCTCATCGCCTCACGGAGATCGATCTGGAAGCTGGGCGGGTTGTACGACTCGTCGCCGTCGTTCCGCTGCAGCCACTCCTTCTCGTCCTTGTCCTTCCAGATGTCCCCGTTGTAGTCCTTGATCTTGAGCTTGTTCTTGCCGCTGAAGAGGCTCTCGGGAGAGACCTTGGTCCTCTCGTCCTGTGCCTGAGTCGGCCCGAGGTCCTCGTCGCGTACTCCCCACTTCATGGCAGCCGCCAACACGAACGGCTTGAACGTCGAACCGACCTGGGCACCGGTCTGGTCGGCGTTGTTGGTGAAGTGCTTGGTCGCGTCCTCACCGCCGTAGATGGCCTCGATGGCACCGGTTTCCGGGTTCACCGAGGCTCCGCCGAACTGGACGTGCTTGTCCGTCTTCGGGCGCTGTTCAGGCTTGATGTTCTCCTTGCGGACCTTCTTCACCGCGTCTTCGAGCTGCTTGACCTTCTTCTTGTCGAAGGTCGTGTGGATCTCGTAGCCGCCCTCTCGAAGATCCTTTTCAGTGATCCCGGTCTTCTCGGTGTTGTTGACGATGTACGCCTTGGCGAGGTCGACGAGATAGCCGATCTGGCCGCCCAGCTGCGCGTTCGACCGCGGGCTCTGGAGCTTGGGGAACTCGGGGTACTTGGCCCGCTCCGCTTGCTTCAGGTGACCGTCCTTGACCATCTCGCCAAGGATCCAGCGCCACCGGGTCTCCGCTCGCTCACGGTTGGCAGCGGGCGTGGCTGCGGGGTCGATCGATTCCGCGCCTGCCGGGTCGTAGTACGTGGCTCCCTTGAGCACCGCCGCCAGGAAGGCACACTGGCTCGGGTTGAGCTCCTCGGCCTCCATGTCCGTGCCGAAGTACGCGCGCGCCGCCGCCTGGAGTCCGTAGGCGCCGCGGCCGTAGTAGGCGGAGTTCAGGTAACCGGCCATGATGTCTTCTTTGGAGACGTCGGCCCCGACCTTGATGGAGACGAAGAGCTCCTTGAACTTGCGCGAGACCGTCTGCGACTGATCCTCCAGCATCGCGTTCTTCACGTACTGCTGGGTGATCGTGGAGCCGCCCTGGGTGTCGCCGCCCTTGGCCATGTTGAACAGGGCGCGGCCGATGCCCATGGGGTCGACGCCCTTGTCGTTCTCGAACGTCTTGTTCTCCGCGGAGATGACGGCGTAGCGCATCGCCTTGGGGATCCGCGAGTAGTCGATGATCTGGCGGTTGGTCTCACCGCCGGTGGCGACCATCTGAGTGCCGTCGGCCCAGTAGTAGACGTTGTTCTGCGCCTCCGCCGTCTTGGCGACGTCCGGGATGCCCACCAGTGCGTACGCGACCCCCGCGACTGCCATCATGCTGCCGAAGAAGCCGATGAACAGTCCCGTCACGAGCTTCCACGAGGGCACCCAACGTGCCGCCCCGTACTTGCCCGCGCGTGGATAGTCGATGATCCGCTTCTTCGGCGGGACGGACCCACGCCCTCGGCCCCGGCCGGGCCCGCTCGGCCCGCCGGGACCACCACGGCGGCCGCCACCACCGTGACCGCCGCGCCCCGCACCGTCGGCCGCTCTGCGCCGGCCGCCGCCGCTGCTTCTCTGTGCGGCCCGTCGGGCCTCGGCACGGCTACCGAACGGGCTCTCCTCACCTCCCGAGTCATACGAGCCGGAAGGAGATCCTGTAGCGCCTCGCGGTGCCGCACGGCTACCGGAGGACGAACCGGTCTGGCCGCGTCGGGCCGCGGCACGTCCGCCGCCCTGCGGCTGCGGCGGTTTGCGACGGTGCTCGCTCATCGAACGATTACTCCTCGGGCAGGCGCACCTTGGCACGCCTGGAAACGGCAGCTGGTTTCCGGTCCCCCCGAAGTACGGATGCGGTCGTTCCCGCATTCATCCGTACTGCACCGAGGACCAGGACGTCCCCAGGCGTCACTCGGTTCCCGGTGGTTTGCATGGCGCACAGACTACGCACCGTCAAAACCCTCCTAGGGCCGAAGTTCACCCCAAAACAGGCAACTCGCTTCATGAGAATCGATGATGTGACGCCGTTCACCGCGCCCCCTCTTGTCGCAGGTGACGGACCGATCTATCGTGCTGATGTATCGAGTCGATACATCAGCTCGGCATAAAGACCGTCACGGCAGGGCCGCGGCAGAGAGGAGGCGACGATGAGCCGGCGTTCCGGGATCCTCGAGTTCGCCGTCCTCGGGCTGCTCCGCGAGTCCCCGATGCACGGCTATGAGCTGCGCAAACGACTCAATACGTCACTGGGTGTGTTCCGTGCCTTCAGCTACGGGACGCTCTACCCCTGCCTCAAGACGCTGGTCGCCAACGGCTGGTTGATCGAGGAACCGGGGAACGCCCCTGAGGACGCGCTCGCAGCGCCACTCACAGGACGTCGCGCCAAGATCGTCTACCGGTTGACGGCGGAAGGTAAGGAGCACTTCGAGGAACTGCTCTCACAGACGGGTCCCGACGCGTACGAGGACGAGCACTTCGCGGCTCGTTTCGCCTTCTTCGGGCAGACGTCGCGGGACGTACGGATGCGGGTCCTCGAAGGCCGCCGCAGCCGTCTCGAGGAGCGCCTGGAGAAGATGCGCGTCTCTCTGGCACGCACCCGGGAGCGCCTCGACGACTACACCCTTGAGCTCCAGCGCCACGGAATGGAGTCCGTGGAGCGCGAAGTGCGCTGGCTGAACGAGCTCATCGAAAGCGAGCGGGCCGGACGGGACCAGCGGCGTCCCGGATCCGACGGCTCCGCTCAGCAGGACAGCACATCTGGGGAGTCGGGCGGCCTGCCCCGGCCCGGGGGTACCCCCGGGCCGGATCCGTCCGATGACACTGCCACGTGAAGTCCGCTCAGGGCTTCACCGAGTACACACAGGGAGCAACCGGAATGGGTTCGGTTCGCGTAGCCATCGTCGGCGTGGGCAACTGCGCCGCCTCGTTGGTGCAGGGCGTCGAGTACTACAAGGACGCCGACCCGGCGTCCAAGGTGCCGGGCCTGATGCACGTCCAGTTCGGCGAATACCACGTGGGTGACGTCGAGTTCGTCGCCGCCTTCGACGTCGACGCGAAGAAGGTCGGCCTCGACCTCTCGGACGCCATCGGCGCCAGCGAGAACAACACCATCAAGATCTGCGACGTCCCCAACAGGGGCATCACGGTCCAGCGGGGCCACACCCTCGACGGCCTCGGCAAGTACTACCGCGAGACCATCGAGGAGTCCGACGAGACCCCGGTCGACATCGTCCAGATCCTCAAGGACAAGCAGGTCGACGTCCTCATCTGCTACCTGCCCGTCGGCTCCGAGGACGCGGCGAAGTTCTACGCCCAGTGCGCCATCGACGCCAAGGTCGCCTTCGTCAACGCCCTTCCGGTCTTCATCGCCGGCACGAAGGAGTGGGCGGACAAGTTCACCGAGGCGGGCGTCCCGATCGTCGGTGACGACATCAAGTCGCAGGTCGGCGCCACCATCACGCACCGTGTGATGGCGAAGCTGTTCGAGGACCGCGGTGTCCGTCTCGAACGCACCATGCAGCTGAACGTCGGCGGCAACATGGACTTCAAGAACATGCTGGAGCGCGACCGCCTCGAGTCCAAGAAGATCTCGAAGACGCAGTCCGTCACCTCGCAGATCCGCGACCGCGACATGGGCGCCGACAACGTCCACATCGGCCCGTCCGACTACGTCGCCTGGCTGGACGACCGCAAGTGGGCGTACGTCCGCCTCGAGGGCCGTGCCTTCGGTGACGTTCCGCTGAACCTGGAGTACAAGCTCGAGGTCTGGGACTCCCCGAACTCCGCGGGTGTCATCATCGACGCCCTGCGCGCCGCGAAGATCGCCAAGGACCGCGGCATCGGCGGCCCGATCCTCTCGGCGTCGAGCTACTTCATGAAGTCCCCGCCGGTTCAGTACTACGACGACGAGGCCTACGACAACGTCGAGAAGTTCATCAAGGGCGAGGTCGAGCGCTGAGACCGTTTGCGCTGAGCTCTGTTGAGGGTCCCCGGGTCACAGGCCCGGGGACCCTCCCCGTATGTGAGGCTGTGCTCCATGGCTGTCGTGCGTGACCTGCGCGTACTCCTGCGTGTCCGGAACTTCCGGCGTCTGCTCGCCGTCCGGCTGCTGTCGCAGGGCGCCGACGGGGTCTATCAGGTCGCGCTCGCCACGTACGTCGTCTTCTCGCCGGAGAAACAGACCTCGGCGGCCGCGATCGCCTCCGCCATGGCGGTACTGCTGCTGCCGTACTCACTCGTCGGTCCCTTCGCCGGCGTCCTGCTCGACCGCTGGCGGCGCCGACAGGTCTTTCTGTACGGCAACCTGCTGCGGGCGCTGCTTGCCTCCCTGACGGCCGTGCTGATGCTGAGCAGCGTGCCGGACTGGCTCTTCTACGCGTCCGCGCTGTGCGTCACCGCGGTCAACCGGTTCGTCCTGGCGGGCCTGTCCGCCGCGCTGCCCCGCGTCGTCGATTCCGAGTGCCTGGTGATCGCCAACTCCCTTTCGCCCACGGCTGGAACGCTCGCCGCCACCCTCGGCGGCGGTCTCGCCTTCGTCGTGCGACTCTTCGCCTCGGACTCCGATGCGGCGGTCGTTCTCGTCGGGGCGGCTCTGTACGTGTGCTCCGCGCTCGCCGCGCTGCGCCTGGCACCGGAACTGCTCGGACCCGACCGGGAGTTGGTCCAGCCCCGGCTGAAGGCGGCACTGGCCGGCACGGCACACGGTCTGGCGGCAGGAGTACGTCATCTGGCCGAGCCACCACGGCGGGAGGCTGCCTGGGCCCTGACCGCGATGACGCTGATGCGGTTCTGCTACGGCGCCCTGACGGTCATGGTGCTGATGCTCTGCCGGTACGCCTGGTCATCCGGCCCGGACGACGACGGGCTCGCCCTCCTCGGCCTTGCCGTGGGCATCTCCGGAGCGGGCTTCTTCGCCGCGGCCGTGCTGACTCCGGCGGCGGCCGGCCGACTGGGCGCCGGCGGCTGGATCATCACTTGCGCCGCATCCGCCGCGGTCCTGGAACCCGCGCTCGGCCTGCCGTTCGCCGAAGTCCCCATACTGATCGCGGCCTTCGTTCTGGGCCTGACCACGCAGGGGGCGAAAATCGCCACGGACACCGTGGTCCAGTCGTCCGTCGACGACGGCTTTCGTGGCCGGATCTTCGCGGTGTACGACGTGCTGTTCAACGTCGCCTTCGTCGGCGCCGCCGGTGTAGCGGCCCTGATGCTGCCTCCTGACGGCCGCTCAGTCGCGCTGGTGGTAACGGTGGCCGTTATTTACGGGGCGGTTGCTGCGGCTATGGCCCGCTTTGAACTGCAGTAAGTGTCACATCAAGGCCACAGAGCCCCTTTGGACTACAGAGTTGTCAGCGGTGGCCGATAGTTTACGTCCGTCTTATTTCGCGCCACGCGCTCCTACATCCAAGGGGGACCCCCAAAGTGACCACTCCGCCACCCCAGGGCCAGAATCCGTACGCTCAGCAGCCCACCCCTCCCCTGGGGCAGCCGGGAGTCCCCGCGCAGCAGCCCTACCCGCCCTTCCAGCAGGGCGCTCCGATGCCGCCGCCTCCCGCGCCGCCGGCCAGGCGCGTGAGCAAGACGATGCTGCGCATCGGCGCGTTCATAGTCGTCGCGATACTCATAGCCGTCGGCAAGTGGTGGTTCGGTCAGAGCGACGCCGAGACCACCTCCGTGGGCAGCTGCATGCACAACGAGGGCTCGCAGAGCACCCCGGACCTCAAGACGGTCGACTGCTCCTCGAGCGATGCCGAGTACAAGGTCGTCGAGAAGTTCGAGGACACCAGCGACAGCAAGAAGTGCGAGACCGTCAAGAAGGCCACGATCTCCTACTACCAGACGGGCGATGGCCACGACGTCGTCCTCTGCCTGAACGAAGTCAAGTAAGGCGAGCGACATACGTCGAGGGCCGTTGTTTCACGTGAAACAACGGCCCTCGACGTATTAGGCACTAGAGGCGGGGGGGGGATATTTATAAGTAAAAAGAAAACCGCCCAGGG